>JAYVNR010000069.1:0-2118 GCA_043758305.1 Pedobacter sp.
AAATAACTATATCCTGGATAGGTATGAAGCCAAAAAACCATATTTCATTACCGGGGATGATGGCTTAAAAAAACGCATAGACCTCTATAAGCTTATCGCGAAAGAAAACATGCAGGAGCTTGGGCTTATGGTTTTCTACACAAACGAGAAAGGAAAAGTTTACCAGGCTCTTCTGCCCAATTTCACATCTGATGGAAAAATATGGGAAACCTATTTTGAAGATATACACACCATTGATAAAGAAGAAAAAAACTTTGTGCTAAAGTTGTCGTATGTGCTTTCAAAAGAACTCTCTTTTCAGCAATATAAAGCTATTAATGGCGGCAAAGATTTAAAAGATGAGCATGCAACCTACGGAAATGACATCTGTTTTCCGGGAGATGAGCTTGTGGCCCTGGCTAATGGCAGTACAAAAATGGTAAAAGATGTTAAGGCTGGGGATGATTTAGCAACAGTTGATGAAATAACCCGGAAACCTGTTTTGATAAAAGTTAAAGAACTTGTATCGCATGAAGCAAAAAACTATGCCATAACAAATTTAGTGCTTGTCTCGGCAATCGAAAAAATAACTGCCAATGGCATTAA
This sequence comes from Pedobacter sp., assembly GCA_043758305.1. Classification (GTDB taxonomy): domain Bacteria; phylum Bacteroidota; class Bacteroidia; order Sphingobacteriales; family Sphingobacteriaceae; genus JAQSWM01. Next base: position 586 of record JAYVNR010000069.1, read on the forward strand.
CATAGCTCTATCATCCAAACTGCTTCAGGCTACACCAAATCATCCAATGGCCACCTCAACAGGCGATAAAAAAATGGGCGAAATTATTGAAGGAGATAAAGTATTGTGCCTCAATGAAAAAACCCACCTCTACGAGCCGTTTACTGTACTATTAAAATCGGAAACTGGCGGCGGCGTTCAAAAAGTATATTCAATAAATGCAGATAGCGGTACCACGCTAATGATGAACGGAGTAGTTGTCAGGCAAAAATAATTAGGCTCTTCTTACGACAAATATTCCGGGACTGAAGTTGCTATGGCAAATAGTTTCTTCCATAGTCCACTTCTATTAAATCATCCTTAGCATGCAAATGTCCTTATTGAGCTTAATTCCTTAGAACTTTACCTCGTTTTTATGGTTGTTAATCATCAAGCTAACTACCATTTCATTTACCATGGATGTTTTATAAAATCTTAACCGTTGCTGTATTATCAAGTTTTGAAATTTATGCCGCTATACCAACGGGCTATGCTATGCATCTTTCTGCTGTTACAATACTTTTTGCCAGTATAACAGGTGGCTTAGCCGGGGTTTTTATAGCAGCTTTTTTAGGCGATAAAATCAGGGCGCTGATTAAAAAATACATCAAAATCCATCCATCAAAACCAAGCAACTCATTTGCACATCGGCTTTGGGAAAAATTTGGGATAGTTGGCTTGGGGTTCCTCGGAACACTTATAATAGGCGCTCCAATAAGCATAGCAGTGGGCGTAAGCCTCAATGCCAATTTGCATAAATTGATAAAATGGTGCTGTATAGGAGTTGTGGTTCGATGCATCATCCTGACTGTAATTGGGCATTACGGGGTTAAGCTGTTTTAATTTTGCCAATTTAGCAGTTAAATAATTATTTATCAGCCAATTAGGCACAATCTAAAATTCAAGGCAGACAAAATTTCCGGCTTGGCCAGCACATCTGCTTTGGCAATAGTTTTGAAGCACAATTAGCAATATGAATTTTAATAATTTTACAATAAAAGCTCAGGAAGCCGTTCAGAAGGCTTCCGAAATTGCTACTGGCTACCAGCAACAGGCCATCGAAACAGCACACATCCTAAAGGGGCTCCTTACGGTAGATGAAAACGTTATCAGCTTTCTGCTTAAGAAATTGAATATTAACATTAACCGGCTCAATGACGTATTAGATGCACAAATTTCAAGCTTTCCTAAAGTAAGCGGCAGCGAAATTTATTTATCTGCTGGAGCTAACAGCACTCTGCAAAAAGCACAAACCTATCTTAAAGAGTTTAAAGATGAATTTGTATCGGTGGAGCATATATTGCTTAGCGTTTTAAATGCCGGTGATAAAACCAGTTCGATACTCAAAGATGCCGGAGCTACAGAAAAAGACCTCAAAAAAGCTATTGTAGAACTGCGGGGCAATAACCATGTTACAGATCAAAATGCAGAGGCAACTTATAATGCCCTTAACAAATACGCCCGCAACCTGAACGAATATGCTGAAAGCGGCAAGCTTGATCCTGTTATTGGAAG
>JAYVNR010000070.1:0-2117 GCA_043758305.1 Pedobacter sp.
CTTCGGAATTTCAAATTCCGAAGAGCTAGAGAGCTGGACTTAACAACAACTATGATAAATAGGCATTAATTGATACAAATTGCAATTTCTGTCAAGCGGGTGAATTCATCCATAAATTCTTTTAAATTTACTGTATGCTTGAACACATCGACCTTCAGCAGGTACTTGTACTAGATATAGAAACCGCCCCACAGTATTCATCCTTTACGGAAATGCCGGAGCATTTTAGCACGCTTTGGGACCAAAAAACCAAATACCAGCGCAGGGATGGCGAATCTCCGGAAGAGTACTATCCCCGTGCAGGGATATGGGCTGAGTTTGGCAAGATAATCTGTATTTCTGTTGGGGCATTTTACCGGCAGAGCGGTCAGCTTGGCCTAAAAGTAAGATCGTTTTATGCTGATGATGAACAGCAGGTGCTTAGAGATTTTATAGCAATGCTGCAAAAACAACCCGCTTCATTAACGCTCTGTGCACATAATGGCAAAGAATTTGATTTCCCCTACTTATGCCGGAGGATGCTGATCAACTGCATGGCAATACCTTCACAGTTGCAGCTTGCGGGCAAAAAGCCCTGGGAAATTAACCATATCGATACCATGGAGCTTTGGAAGTTTGGCGATTATAAAAATTACACATCCTTAAACCTTCTTGCTGCCGTATTCGGCATCCCCACGCCCAAAGGAGATATAAGCGGCGCCGATGTGCATAAGGTGTACTGGCAAGACAAAGACCTCGCCCGCATTAAAAATTACTGCCAGAAAGATGTAATTACTACCGCCCAGCTACTATTAAAATTCAAGTGCCAGCCGCTTATCCCCAATGAGTTTATAAACCAGATAGAATGATTTCTGTAAAAGAACTGAACATTAGTTTTAAAACAGAAGGTGGTAGTGTACAGGCTGTTAAAGATGTTTCTTTTGACTTGGCCAAAGGCGAAGTATTGGGCATTGTAGGCGAATCGGGCTCGGGAAAATCTGTTACCTCACTTGCTCTCATGCGGCTGCTCGATCCCTCTTCCGCTATCATTTCCGGAAGTATTTATTTCGATGATATCAATCTCCTTGCCCTCCCAGAAAACGAAATGAGAAGCTTTCGCGGAAGCAAGATCGCAATGATTTTCCAGGAACCCATGACTTCGCTCAATCCGGTTTTCACCTGTGGATATCAGGTTGAAGAAGCTATAAAAGAACATCATCCTGCAAACGGCGGAGATATAAAAAAAGCTGTAGTTGATTTGTTTAAAGAGGTTCAACTCCCCCGCCCCGAAAATATTTTCGACAGTTATCCACACCAGCTTTCGGGCGGGCAAAAGCAACGGGTGATGATTGCTATGGCACTTTCCTGCAACCCGGAAGTATTAATTGCCGACGAGCCTACAACCGCATTGGATGTTACGGTACAAAAAACAATCATCAAATTGCTGCTTCGCATAAAAGAAGAGCGAAACATGAGCCTTATTTTCATATCGCATGATCTTGGCGTAATCAGCGAGATTGCGGATAAAGCGCTGGTGATGTACAAAGGGGAAATCGTTGAAAATGGCACCATAAAAGAACTTTTCAGCAAGCCAGAACATCCATACACAAAAGGCTTGCTTGCCTGTCGCCCGCCCATTCACAGGCAATTGAACAGGCTGCCGGTAATGAGCGATTTTGTAGGCACAGATAACGCGACCTCAAAATCGGCAGATATTGAAACGCTTTTAAAAAGCCTGGAAATAAACCCTTCCGACGAAAAGCAGCGCAAAGAAAAACTGTACAGCAGCCCGCCCCTCTTGCAGGTTAAAAATTTAAAAACCTGGTACCCGATAAATCAAGGGCTTTTTTCTGCTGCTAAAGAATATGTAAAAGCAGTTGACGATGTGAGCTTTGAAGTTTTTCCCGGCGAAACACTTGGCCTAGTGGGCGAATCAGGTTGTGGGAAGACTACGCTGGGGCGGAGCATTTTGCGCCTGATAGAACCTACTGATGGAACCATTAATTTTAAAGGGACTGATTTATTAAGCCTTTCGACCGAAGAAATGCGTAGGTACCGCAAGCATGTTCAAATTATATTCCAAGACCCGTATTCGGCTTTAAATCCCCGCCTCACCGTAGGGCAATCTATTATGGAGC
>JAYVNR010000071.1:0-2117 GCA_043758305.1 Pedobacter sp.
TTTAAATTTGATGCGCAAATATCTGCTTATTTGCCCGTTTAACCAACAGCTATCTTGAAATATGGCGGTACAATTAGAAGCAGGGTGGAAAGCCGCCCTGGAAGGGGAGTTTGATAAAGATTACATGAAAAATTTAAAGGCTTTTCTACAAAAGGAGAAAGAAGAACATCATGTAATATATCCTGCCAACTCCCAAATTTTTAATGCCTTTAATTATACACCGTATGAGAATGTTAAAGTTGTGATAATCGGGCAAGACCCCTATCATGGCAACAACCAGGCGCACGGGCTGTCGTTTTCTGTTCAAAAGGGCATAGGCATCCCCCCCTCTTTGCGCAGCATTTATAAAGAATTGCAAAATGATATTCCAGGATTTCAATATCCATTACATGGTGAGCTGACTAAGTGGGCTGATCAGGGAGTTCTGCTATTGAATGCAACATTAACTGTGCGGGCGGGCGAACCTGCATCGCACCAGAAAAAAGGTTGGGAGGAATTTACAGATCACGCTATACAATATCTTTCAGAAAAGCGTACGGGCATTGTGTTTCTGCTGTGGGGGAAATTCGCACAATCAAAAGGTGAACTTATAGATGTAAATAAACATCATATTTTAAAAGCTGCCCACCCCTCGCCATATTCGGCCGACCATGGTTTTTTTGGATGCAAGCACTTTTCTAAAACAAACGAGATTTTACGGGAGAATGGTGAAAAGCAGATTGACTGGCAGATTGAATGATTTTATGTTATTTTTGTATAAAGCCAACAGGATGACAACAACAGCTTTAAGACAACGCCTGATTACCTATTTAGCTGATGCCGAAGACAGCAAAATTAAAGCTGTTTACATTCTTCTTCAACATGATATTGAAGTACAGAATTCATTTGTCCTTTCAGCTGAGCAAAAGGAAATCCTTGAACAAGAAAAGGCTAGGCATCTTAATGGCATTAGTAAATCATATAGTAGAGAAGAAGCTCTAGGAATAATACGGAATAGAAAAAACGTTTAAATGTATAGGCTGCTACTTAAGCCTCTCGCCCTACAAACTGCACAATATTCCTATGATTGGTATGAAGAACGCCAGCCAGGTTTGGGTGAATTGTTCCTAAATGATTTAGATATATCCTTTGACAAAGTTGAGCTAAATCCGAATAATTATTCAAAAATCTATAATGAGTTTAGGCAAGCAGTATTAAAAACTTTTCCCTATGCTATAATATTCGAAATTATAGGTGATGAAATTATTATTTATCAAATATTTCATACCAAGCAAAACCCGATAAAGAAGTTTAGAAAGAAATAGTGCTTTTGGGGATATGGCTGCCGTAATTAATACTCCATTGGTACGCTCGGCTCTTTCTTGCTGGTAGACATAATCATCATGGTCTGGAAAGTTTTAACAACGCTGATTTTACTGATCTTATCCATAATCAACCGTTCATACGCTTTAATATCCTTCACATACACTTTTAACAGGAAATCACATTGCCCGGTTACATGATGACATTCTGTTATTTCTTTTATCTGCTTAACTTCTTCTACAAAAGTTTGAATGGTGTTATTTTTATGAAAGTCAAGCTGGATTTGGATAAAAGTCTTAATTCCCAGCCCTAAAAGCTCCTCGTCAACAAGTGCATGGTAGCTTTTAATGTAGCCTGCGTTTTCAAGTTTTCGTACCCGTTCAAGAGTTGGGGCAGGAGACAATCCCACCTCTGTAGATAATTGAAGGTTAGTGATCCGCCCGTTCTCCTGCAAGATCTTCAAAATTTGAAAATCTGTTTTATTGAGTTCTACTGCCATATATCTAACAAAAATAACTTTTTGCAGAATTTAATTTCTTTTATCGATGAAAAAAATCGCATTAATTTTTAGACTTATCTAAATATTTTATTAGGTTTGTTAAAATAAATATTTTGAACTCACTAACCGAAGAGAATTATTTAAAATCTATCTATCACCTAAGCCATGATGCAGGCCAGGCTGTTAGCACGAACAATCTGGCAGAAGCCTTGCAAACCAAAGCTTCATCGGTAACAGACATGCTGAAAAAGCTTTTTGAAAAAAAGCTTATCAATTATATAAAATACCAGGGTGTGACTTTAACCGATGAGGGAAT
>JAYVNR010000072.1:0-2115 GCA_043758305.1 Pedobacter sp.
AGCTTATTTTGTCTGTTTAGTGAGCAATTTATAAATGCTCAACTTTTTTAATGCATCTTGTAGGATTGCTCTAAAGTGATTATGGAAAATTACAAGCACGATTCGATATTATTAATCGACGATAGTTATATCGACAATCTGATAAGTCGTAAGATATTAGAGAATAATGGCTTTGCGGATAAAATTATAGTTATCGACTCGCCGCAACGTGCAATAAAATTTCTGCAGGATTGCATAGCTACACAACATGATTTTCCAGAAATCATCTTTTTAGATATCCGCATGCCAGAAATGAATGGCTTTGAATTTCTTAAAGAAATCAATTCGCTGATAAGCGATGCCGAAATAAAGCCCAGCATATATGTGCTTTCTTCCTCTTTAGACCCAACAGATTTAAAAAAGATTGAAGATAACCATCTGGTCACAGGCTTTATCAGCAAACCGCTTAGCAACCAGGCACTCGACAGGCTTTAAGAATGATCTTAGTTGCAGACAGTGGCTCTTCTAAAACAGACTGGATATTAGCTCTTCCAAAATCTCAGCACTTAGCTTTTCAGACTGCGGGAATAAACCCCTATTTTTTATCAGAGAAAGATATTTTCAAAATTTTTCAGCAGGTGGCAGAAATACAGCCCTATGCTGCCAAGGTTAAAGAGATTTATTTTTTCGGGGCAGGCTGTTCAAGCCCCGATAAGCATGAAATAGTATCCAACGGGCTATCGTCGTTTTTTAAAAAAGCTTTTATTAGCGTAGATACTGATCTTACCGGATGCGCTTATGCCACATGCGGGCATTACAAAGGCTTTGCATGTATTTTAGGGACCGGCTCAAATATTGCTTTTTTTGATGGAAACGACGTGGAAATCAGCACACATGGAATGGGCTATATTCTGGGCGATGAAGGATCAGGCACATATTTTGGCAAAAAACTGTTAACAGACTATCTGTACGGCAAAATGCCCGATGATATTAAAAAACCCTTTGCAAAAGAATACAAACTTAGTAAAGAAACTGTGATCCATAACGTGTATATGCAGCTCAACCCCAACCTCTATCTGGCATCGTTTGCCAAATTTATGGGCGGGCATAGCGCCCATCCATATATAGAACAGATTTTATATGCCGGCTTTGATGAGTATGTAAAAACCCATATTTTAAGCTACACGAAGCATGAAGAATTTGTTTGCCATTTTGTTGGCTCAATAGCCTTTCATTTTAAAGAAGTGCTGGTAAAAGTTTGCCGGGCTAATGGCGTGCAGGCTGGCAAAATACTAAAACAGCCCATAGATGAGCTGTATAAGTTTATTTTGAAAAGGGAAAATGCGAATAATTAAGATTCTTGGATGCCCATTTTGTTTTGGCGAATTTTCATAACACCGTAAATGCCGCCTATAGCTAATAAAACAATAATGTTATTATCCAGTGGGGTATCTACGGGACATCCTCCATCTGGAGAGCCATCCCTTGGCGTTATTCCATCAGGGCAAAACCCAAAAGGAGGAGGATCTGGAGCACCAAAAGAGTCTGAAAATAAAAACATTGAAAAAATTAAAATATAAATTATTCTTCTAATCATAATCTGATCTATACAATATTTGATACTATACGATAAAAAGTTAGAATAGTTTTCGATTTTAGCTGAATAGTTAACAACTCTAATTTTTATAAACTTTGTTTTGCCCAAATAGTATTGGTCTGCACATTAGATAACAGTTAAAAGTAAATGCCTTTATCTAGGCTGCTTACATTTTATTTCAATTGTTCGCCACCTGCTATTTCGGCTATTTTCAATCTTTTCCTTTGGTATCAAAAATAGCTATTTCAAAAGAATGATTATCTGTTTGTTATAAACATCTCGTTAATAACTGGGTTCAGCTACACAGAAACTCGGAGATTTATAATTTGAGTATTTAATATCTTTACAGCATGACAAAAGGATTTTTCAATGTGCCCGTGCCGGTCAATGAACCTGTTTTGAATTATGCTCCATTAAGCAAAGAGCGCCAGCTGTTAAAAGAGGCTTTGCAACATGCACGTTCGCAACAAATTGACATCCCGATGCACATCGGCGGACAGGAAGTGCTTACTGAAAATAAAATTGCTATACATCCTCCC
>JAYVNR010000073.1:0-2115 GCA_043758305.1 Pedobacter sp.
ATTGCCTTCGCCCATCTCAATACTGATGATGGTAATTATGGTGGCCGCCGTAGCAAGCTGGTTGATCCCTGCCGGGAAATACGATACTATTTCATATAATGATGGTTCTTCTTTTACACTAAACAAACCTGATAGCCAAATATTGCTTCCATTTGCTCAACGCACACTTGATAGCCTTCACATCAATATCCAGCTTGATAAATTTAGCAATGGAGATATCAAAAAGCCTGTTTCTGTGCCGGGCACTTACAGAAAAATGTCCCGAAATGGCCAGGGCTTACTAAAAATTATCGAAGCTCCATTGCAGGGTATGTACGACACAATTGATATTGTGCTTTTCTTGTTTCTGATTGGCGGGTTTATTAATGTGTTCTATTCTACAGGGGCTATGGAATCGGGGCTTGGTTACCTTTCATATAAAATGAAAGGCAAAGAAAGTTGGCTCATTATTATTTTAACATTCCTCTTCTCTTTTGGAGGAGCATCTTTCGGCATGGCAGAAGAGGCTCTTGCATTTTACCCCATTATGGTACCCTTGTTTATTGCCGCCGGTTATGACCTTTTAGTACCTGTAGCGGTTATTTTTGGGGGTACACAGCTAGGCACTATTTCCTCTTTCAGTAATCCCTTTGCGGTAATAATTGCATCAAATGCTGCCGGGATCAACTGGACAGATGGGTTATATGGGCGCCTATTGATGTTTATTCTTAGCATTGGTATTTTTATTTGGTATATTGTGAGGTATGCCCAGAAGGTTAAAAAAAATCCTTCCAGTTCTTTGGTTTTTAAATATGATGGGAAAATAAAAAGCCCATTTCCAGAGCTATTAGAAGCCCAAGCATCTCAAAAACGTCCCAATAACAAGTCCGTAATACTTCTCCTGCTGTTTTTAGCTACTTTCCTGGTAATGGTTGGGGGAGTAGTTTTTCTGAAATGGTGGCTGTTAGAAATGTCGGCAGTATTTGTAGCTGCAGCTATTGCAATTGCTCTTATTGTTAAAATGAACGAGAAAGTATTTCTGGATCAATTCATTAAAGGTGCCGAGGGAATGCTTGGAGTTGCTTTTATTATAGCTGTTGCCCGCGGGGTTACAATTGTGCTTAATGAAGGCAATATCAGCGACAGTATATTATTTTATTCTGCAAATCTTATCAGCCATATGCCAGCTTCGCTTTTTATTGTAATCCTATTGATACTGTATATGCTTTTCACACTATTCATTTCCAGTTCTTCAGGAATGGCTGTTATAACCATGCCCATTATGGGTTCTCTTGCCGTTATGGCCAATGTGCCGGGAAGGGAAATTGTGAACAGTTATTTATTTGGAATGGGCATAATGGGCTTTATTACACCAACCGGTTTGATATTGCCATCCCTAGCTTTGGTAAATATCAGCCTTAAGGCCTGGTGGAAATTTATTTGGCCGCTCATGCTGATCCTCACTATTGTTTGCGCCCTTTTCTTAATTGTGGGCATACTGATGTAGGTAAAATTGAGCCTAAAAACAATTAGAAACCTTAGTATAATTTAACAAACCATAAATGAGAATTGTAGCAGAACTGCCCCGCCCTGAATTTAAAATCATCATTTTCTCTATTAACAATAAATTCCTGATAAAGTGCGAAAGGGGTGTTTTAGAGCAAACTTATAAGCTCTCTGAAGCAGATATGACAGATGGGGTGAACAGTGTTTTTAAAATTTTGGATGAAAGGTTTATTGCAACAATTGCCAAACGTTTTGACGAAATGAAATCAGATTTTAAAGATGCTTATCAACGGCAGGAATCATGAATCCTAAATAAAGAAAGTACTAAATTTGGCTAAAAACGCCACCAAATAATATTCTGTTATATAAATAAGTATTTATTTATCAGGTAGTTAAATTACTATATTTAAATAGATAAATTAAATAATTTATTTCTTACTTATATTTAATAAACAATCTAAAATTGATTCGCCTTTAGCAGCATGGCGCAAAAACTTGTGCTAACTCTAAGAAAATATCTTATTTTTGAAGCATGATCGAACAAGTTAAATCTCCCCGATTCTTAATTCTTGCATTGTTAGTATTTCTTGCTGCCTGCACAAGAGCCCTTCCACTTCTTCTTCCACATAT
>JAYVNR010000074.1:0-2114 GCA_043758305.1 Pedobacter sp.
GGCGCTTATTTTAATTTAAAAAATTATTTCGCTTCGGAATCAAAACGCCTGAATATTGAAAAGCCACAAATTGATAAAAGCGTATCTAAAAATGCCGAAGTGGAAAGAAAGCAGCTCCAAATTGGAAATTGGGATGTGGAGCTAAGGCTTTTTTCCGAGTCGGATATTAATAAGCCCGCCTGGAAAGATAGCTATGCTGCTGTTCAAACAGCTGGGGAGATTATTTACACAGCAAATGATCCCGAAATGCGCACCCGCAAAATAACGATTGCAAAAAGCGTGGACGGCAAAATAAAACGCATTGAAATACTGAATCAGATCGATAACATTTTGTATTCGTCATCAGAACAGTTAGATTATTGCCCAGATTCTATTTATAGAATAACAAAAAAGCAGGATGTTGTACTTATTGGGCTTAATAATTATACCATCTCCGGGCGTACAATTAAATAAAATCCTTCCCAATATTCAAAACAAAAAATCGTTAAAATATCCTGAATAGAATATGAAAAGATTTTTTGGGGCTGTTGCAGCTTTTATAATGCTTACCGGCTTTTCTGTTGAAAATCCAATGGCAAAAACAGAACGCCTGGATTGGTTCAAGGAGGAGTTTTTATCACGGATAAATGGCTTACGGCAGAGGGGCTGCAATTGCGGAAAATTATACATGCCCCCGGTTGGCCCTGTTAGCTGGAATACAGAGCTAGAAACAGCAGCTTACTGGCATGCAAAAGACATGGTGGAAAAAAAATATTTTAGCCATGTGAGCCTGGATGGCAGAAAGCTTATGGACAGGGTCTCTGCAACAGGATATAGCACTTCCGGCTATAAAAGCTATTCAATTGGCGAAAATATAGCTCAGGGCCAACGATCCATAAAAGAAGTTATGGATGCATGGGTTAAAAGCGAAGCCCATTGCAAGAACTTGATGGCTCCTGCATTTAAAGATATGGGGGTGGCTATTGTAGGAAATTATTACTGGGTACAGGATTTTGGTGGCCGAGAACCTTTTAAAACACAGGCTGCTGTAAACAAATATTAGCAGATTATTTATTATCAAGGTTAGCTAAGTAAACTTTGGCTTTTTTAATCTCAGAAACAAGATCGGTGCGTGCAGGATTTGTATCCAGCACTTTTTGTAAATCTGCAATACAAGCTTTGTAAGCCGCTGCAGAGGCGGTTTTATCGTAAACCTTGGTAGATTTCTGGCTTTTCAATATCCCCAAATCGCGATAGGCAATGCCCCGGTTTTGATAATATTTTAAATCTTCATTGTTCAATTCTATCGCTTTGCCAAAATCCCTGATGCTTGCCTGCAATAATTGTTCGCGTTCCGGGTATGGCAGAGTTGAATTAAACTCCGTAGCCATATTATCACGGGCTTTGCCGCGATAATAATATGCAGAAATTTCTTTTGGCCTTAATGATACCACTTTGCTGAAAGAGCTTACTGCTTTTGGATAATTTGAAGAGTGATAATAGGAGTATCCTAAAATGTATAATACGTCGGCATTAGCACTATCGGCCGGCAAAGCTTTTTCCAGATGAGATACGGCAAGTTTAAAATTACCGTCTAAAAGGGCCTTCCTGCCTAAAAGCACATATGGGCTTTCTGCCGAAGGGCCTTTTTGAGCCTGAGCTGTAGTACTTGCAACGAAAACTAATAATAGAAAATTGACAATAGATCTCATTAAATTCTTTGTTTGTTAACCCTCAAATAACGCAACATAGTTACAATTATTCTATGAATTGTTATAAAAGCAAAATCACCCTGGTTATTAAATTTATTACTTGAATTAGTATGGTTATAAGTTATCCAACACCAAATCAGGCTTTTTGTTGCGAGCTGCCTAAACTGACTTTTTTACAGGGATACTGAATGATTAAAATAAAAAGCCCCCATTGTACAGTAAATTAAAGAAGATTTAGGCTTGGCACATGCATTGTAATTAGTATTGTTCCTTAAAATTTATTTGGTGGGCAAAGGACCTACTGTCACAATGGCGTTTACAAAACAATTAATGAGCAACGACCTTTTCGATTTTAACCAGGCACTACCGGCTATAAATGAAGATACAGAATTCTTTCCCCTGATGTCTCAGGAAGATGAAGAG
>JAYVNR010000075.1:0-2105 GCA_043758305.1 Pedobacter sp.
ATTGCCTTCGCCCATCTCAATACTGATGATGGTAATTATGGTGGCCGCCGTAGCAAGCTGGTTGATCCCTGCCGGGAAATACGATACTATTTCATATAAAGATGGTTCTTCTTTTACACTAAACAAACCCGATAGCCAAATACTTCTTCCATTTGCTCAACGAACGCTTGATAGCCTTCACATCAATATCCAGCTCGATAAATTCAGCAATGGAGATATCAAAAAGCCTGTTTCTGTGCCCGGCACTTACAGAAAAATGCCCCGAAATGGCCAGGGCTTACTAAAAATTATTGAAGCTCCTTTGCAGGGCATGTACGATACAATTGATATTGTTCTTTTCTTGTTCCTAATTGGCGGCTTTATCAATGTCTTCTACTATACAGGTGCTATGGAATCGGGGCTTGGATACCTTTCGTATAAAATGAAAGGCAAAGAAAGCTGGCTCATTATTATTTTAACATTCCTGTTCTCTTTTGGAGGAGCATCTTTCGGCATGGCAGAAGAAGCTCTGGCGTTTTACCCCATTATAGTCCCCTTGTTTATTGCCGCGGGGTATGACCTGTTAGTACCAGTTGCAGTTATTTTTGGGGGCACACAGCTGGGCTATATTTCCTCTTTTAGCAATCCCTTTGCGGTAATTATTGCATCAAATGCTGCCGGGATCAACTGGACGGATGGATTATATGGGCGCCTGTTGATGTTTATGCTAAGCACAGGTATTTTCATCTGGTATATTGTAAGGTATGCTCAGAGGGTTAAAAAGAATCCATCCAGTTCTTTGGTATTTAAATATGATGGGGAAATCAATACCTCCTTTACCCAACTAACGGAAGTACAAACATCTCCTAAACGACCGGACGCAAAGGCAATAATTTTGCTGGTGTTGTTTTTAGCTACATTTCTGATAATGGTTGGTGGCGTTGTTTTTATGAAATGGTGGCTGTTAGAAATGTCGGCAGTATTTGTAGCTGCAGCTATTGCAATTGCTCTTATTGTTAAAATGAACGAGAAAGTATTTCTGGATAAATTTATTAAGGGTGCCGAGGGGATGCTGGGCGTTGCTTTTATTATCGCTGTTGCCCGCGGGGTAACGATTGTGCTTAATGAAGGCAATATCAGCGATAGCATACTATTTTATTCGGCAAATCTTATCAGCCATATGCCATCCTCGCTTTTTATCGTAATCCTATTGTTACTGTACATGCTTTTCACGCTATTCATTTCCAGTTCTTCAGGAATGGCTGTGATAACCATGCCCATTATGGGCTCTCTTGCCGTTATGGCCAATGTCCCGGGAAGGGAAATTGTGAACAGTTATTTATTTGGCATGGGAATAATGGGCTTTATAACACCAACCGGTTTGATCTTGCCATCACTTGCTTTGGTAAACATCAGCCTGAAAACCTGGTGGAAGTTTATATGGCCGCTCATGCTGATCCTCACTATTGTTTGCGCCCTGTTCTTGATTGTGGGCATACAGATGTAGGCAAAATTGAGCCTAAAAACAATCAGAAACCGTAGTATAATTTAACAAGCCATAAATGAGAATTGTAGCAGAACTCCCCCGCCCTGAATTTAAAATTACCATTTTCTCTATGAACGATAAATTCCTTATAAAGTGCGAACGAGGTGTTTTAGAGCAAACTTATAAGCTGTCAGAAGCAGATATGACAGATGGGGTGAACAGTGTTTTTGAAATTTTAGATGAGAAATTTATAACTACAATTGCCAAACGCTTTGATGAAATGAAATCAGATTTTAAAGATGCTTATCAGCGGCATGAAGCATAAATCCTAATAAATAAACCATGGTATTATGTTCAAAAACGTAACCAAATAATATTCTGTTTGTAAAATAAAAACTTAATTATCAAATGTTTATATATAGATATATCAACTGTAAAAACATATCAATTTATTTGAGGAAAAACTAATTGGCAGAATCAAGCTTAAGATATTGTACAGAATATATTGTACGCTTTTAGAGAAAATACCTTATTTTTGGAGTATGATCGAACAAGTTAAATCTCCCCGATTCTTAATTCTTGCATTGTTAGTATTTCTTGCTGCCTGCACAAGAGCCCTTCCACTTCTTCTTCCACATAT
>JAYVNR010000076.1:0-2105 GCA_043758305.1 Pedobacter sp.
TTTAAATTTGATGCGCAAATATCTGCTTATTTGCCCGTTTAACCAACAGCTATCTTGAAATATGGCGGTACAATTAGAAGCAGGGTGGAAAGCCGCCCTTGAAGGGGAGTTTGATAAAGATTACATGAAAAATTTAAAGGCTTTTCTACAAAAGGAAAAAGAAGAACATTATGTAATATATCCTGCCAACTCCCAAATTTTTAATGCCTTTAATTACACACCGTATGAGAATGTTAAAGTTGTGATAATCGGGCAAGACCCCTATCACGGCAAAAACCAGGCGCACGGGCTGTCGTTTTCAGTTCAAAAAGGCATAAGCATCCCTCCCTCTTTGCGCAACATTTATAAAGAATTGCAAAATGATATTCCAGGATTTCAATATCCATTACATGGTGAGCTGACCAAGTGGGCTGATCAGGGAGTTCTGCTATTGAATGCAACCTTAACTGTACGTGCGGGCGAACCTGCATCGCACCAGAAAAAAGGCTGGGAGGAATTTACAGATCACGCTATACAATATCTTTCAAAAAGGCGTACGGGCATTGTGTTTCTGCTGTGGGGGAAATTCGCACAATCAAAAAGCGAACTTATAGATGCAAATAAACATCATATTTTAAAAGCTGCGCATCCCTCGCCATATTCGGCCGACCATGGTTTTTTTGGATGTAAGCACTTTTCTAAAACGAACGAGATTTTAGAAGATAATGGGGGAAGTGGGATTGATTGGCAGATAGAATGATTTTATGTTATTTTTGCATAAAGCCAACAAGATGACAAAAACAGCTTTAAGACAACGTCTGATTACCTATTTGGCTGACGCCGACGACAGCAAGGTAAAGGCTGTTTATACGCTTCTTCAACATGAGATAGAAGAACAAAATTCATTTAGTCTAACATTAGAGCAAAAGGAAATCCTGGAACAGGAACGCATAAAGCACTTTAACGGCAGTAGCCCGTCATATACCAGAACTGAAGCCGTCGAGTATATCAGGGACAGGAAAGGGATTTAAAATGTATCGGGTAATTCTAAAGCCACTTGCGCTAGTCACCGCAGAAGACTCTTATCAGTGGTACGAAGAAAAGCATCTGGCTTGGGAGAGTTGTTCCTGAGTGATCTAGAAAATTGCTTGGATAAGCTTGAGCTCGCTCCTAACAACTACCCGAAGATTTACAAAGAGTTCATACAAGTCTTGTTAAAGGCTTTTCCGTATGCAATAGTGTTCGAGGTAATTGAAGACGAAATCATCATCTACCAAGTATTTCATACAAGCAGAAATCCAGCAAGGAAATTCAAGAAAAACAATCCATAACTATAGCATTAATACTCCATCGGCACACTCGGCTCTTTCTTACTGGTAGACATAATCATCATGGTCTGGAAAGTTTTAACAACGCTGATTTTACTGATCTTATCCATAATCAATCGTTCATACGCTTTAATATCCTTCACATAAACTTTTAACAGGAAATCACATTGCCCTGTTACATGATGGCATTCGGTAATTTCTTTGATCTGCTTAACTTCTTCAACAAAAGTTTGAATGGTGTTATTTTTATGAAAGTCAAGCTGGATTTGGATAAAAGTCTTTATTCCCAGTCCTAAAAGCTCTTCGTCAACCAGTGCATGATAGCTTTTAATATAGCCCGCATTTTCAAGTTTTCGTACCCGCTCAAGAGTCGGGGCCGGAGACAAGCCAACCTCGGTAGATAATTGAAGGTTAGTGATCCGCCCGTTTTCCTGCAAGATCTTCAAAATTTGAAAATCTGTTTTATTGAGTTCTACTGCCATATATCTAACAAAAATAACTTTTTACAGAATTTAATTTCTTGTAGCAATCAAAAAAACAGCATTAATTTTTAGACTTATCTAAATATTTTATTAGATTTGTTAAAATAAATATTTTGAACTCACTAACCGAAGAGAATTATTTAAAATCTATCTATCACTTAAGCCATGATGGAGGGCAGGCAGTTAGCACCAATAATCTGGCCGAAGCCCTGCAAACTAAAGCTTCATCGGTAACAGACATGCTGAAAAAGCTTTTTGAAAAAAAGCTTATCAATTATATAAAATACCAGGGTGTGACTTTAACCGATGAGGGAAT
>JAYVNR010000077.1:0-2104 GCA_043758305.1 Pedobacter sp.
TCTTTTTATAAGGAATAAGCTTTAAAACGAAACCGCCATAGCTAGCGCCCATAGGTGAAACTAAAGTTTGATCTTTATCTTTAAGCGCTGCTGGCAAAACAGCAATTAATTCTTGATTGTCATAAAACATCAAGTGGTGAAATGCAAAGCGACCCTCTGGATGATAAGCCAAAAATTTTTGCTTATGGAAAATGGTTCCATTATTGGATTCGCTTACAAAATTATCCCACTCTTCCATTTGCGAGGGATTATAGAGATGAATGCGTATCATTTAAAGTTAAAGGAAAAATCCATTCAGAATTTTACACCTTATTAACTCCAGATTCCTTATACTTTTAAAAGGAAGGGATAATTTGTTCATAGGCCAGCAAAATAAGAAACTGGCGCAAAATTAACAATGCAAAACGCTGCATTTTGTACCTTATCCCATAGAGAATATTATGCAAGAAATACCAAAAATAATTGTTGTGGGTGCTGGCAGCATGGGTCAAAATCATGTGCGACTCTTATCGCATTCGCGTTTATGTGCTTTAACGGGAATTGTCGAAGCGCAAGAAAAAACACGGTTGGCTTTGGCTAAAGCGTATAATGTTCCCGGCTATGCAACGGTTGAAGAAGCCTTAGCACAGGTGGAGTTTGTGGCAGCTATTGTGGCTACGCCGAGCGAAACGCATTATGCTATTGCAAAAAAATTATTAAATGCGGGTAAGCATATATTAGTAGAAAAGCCTATTACGCCGGAGCCGGAACAAGGTTATGCTTTGCTGGAACTCAGCCGCAAAAAAAATGTAGTGCTTTTGGGCGGCCATGTAGAGCGCTTTAATCCTGCGGTGATTTTGCTAAAAGAAAAAATTAAAGATTTGGGTTCCATTTACCATATTGAAACCGAAAGAACGGGCCCTTTTCCAGAACGTATTTTTTCCTTAGGCGTAGCGATAGATTTATTGGTGCATGATATTGACTTAATTCTCATGTTAACTCAAATGTTACCTGAGTGGACCTTTGCGCATGAAGAAAGACGAGTGCATCCTTCTTGTGAAGATGGTATTACCGCGCTTCTGGGTTTTCCTAAAAATATTGTGGCAGTGATGAAGGCCAATTGGCTATCGCCCACTAAAGAACGTCGCTTGCGCATTTATGGTGCTAAAGGCATGTTCGAAGTCGATTTTTTAAACCGGCAATTACGGTTTTTCGAAAATAGCTTTACCGCCCCTATCGAAGATAATTTTGGCTTGGTCGGTATGGAAGAAGGCAATCAAATTAAATTTAAAACAGTGCCTACGGAGCCGCTGGCCGCTGAATTAGATTTTTTTATTCAATGCATTAATGAAAATAAATCATGCGAAGAAATGACCAAAAGCAATTTAGAAGCGGTGCGGATTGTGAATACCATTTTAACCTCCGCGCATAAAAACGAAAAAATAAATTTCGCTTAATTTTATTTGATTAAACGCTGTTCCCAATGCTGAATATGCGTTTCCAAATCGAGAGCCGCTTCCTTTTTACAAATCAACAATAAAGTATCGGCAAAAAAAGGAAAGTATTTGGCTAGCCATGCTGAAGGCTTGCAATGCCTAATGGTAAGGCGTGTAGGGATTAAACGCTCCACCTTGAATCCCACAAAATTCAAAGTCTTTTCCAAAGTTAAATAGTCATAAGTTTGAAAATGCAAATCGCCTAATTTTCCTAGGGCATAATAATTCATAAAGGGCTGTTTATGGCGCAAATAAGGCAGCCAACGCTCAAAGGTAAATACATTAGGTGTATGAATAATTAAGCGTCCATTATCCGCAAGTAAGGTGCGAATATGTTTTAAGCCTAGCACAGGATTGCGTAAATGTTCAATGATATCCATGAAATAAATAAAGTCATATTGCTCATTAGCAAAGATATTAATGCCTTCTTCTATATCGCATAATACAGTTTGCATGGAAACATGATTCGTTTCCGCAAGTTGCTTTACTTTGGTTAATTGCTGTGGAGAAATATCCGCGGCGCTGACTTGATGACCTTTCTTCGCTAATGCCAAAGCCAATTGCCCTTCAGCACAGCCTAAATCCAAAACGGAATAAGTTTTTTTTTCGGGATAAGAGTCGAGAAGCGA
>JAYVNR010000078.1:0-2098 GCA_043758305.1 Pedobacter sp.
TGGATGTACCAATTGCCAGTGTGGAAATAAACGGGGTTGCTCCTTGTACTTTAGTTGAAGCCACTTTATGGCCGCCATTTTGTACAGGCCTTTCTCCCATTGCACCCACTTTAATAAGCGTTGATTTAATTGGTACCATACCTGGTGTGTATGCGCTGTCCAAAACCTGCAATAATAATTTATTACGCCCTGTACTACCGGCTTTAGTTTTAACGCAATCAATTCTATTGGCTGTCGCCACTTGTGAATATGAAAACTTTTAAACTTTGCCCATACCCTTGTTTTGGATTTGGTACTCATAAAGCCAGATACCATTAACTTTAACCCTTTACTGGTTTTTGCCCAGAGTGGACGGAGAGTGAAACCAAGAAAATCAAAACTACGTGGATATTTCTTTTCAGTCTTTCCACGAAGGTTTATAATCTTTGTCTTTACAGGATGCAGTGTCAGCTTGCAGTCTGTCATTCGTTGCTGTATCATTTTTAATACAAACAACGCCTGCTTTTCTGTTTTGCAATGAACCACAATGTCATCGGCATAGCGTTCAAATGGTTTTTCGGGATGATGAATATCCATCCATTTATCAAACACCACATGAAGAAAAATATTAGCCAGCAACGGGCTGATTACTCCGCCTTGCGGTGTGCCTGTTTCGCTGTCCAAATACATTCCATCTTGTTGAACAATGCCTGCTTTCAGCCATCGGGTTACATATAGCAATACCCATTTTTCATCACAGTAATGTGTAACCGCTTTTAATAACAATTCATGGTCGAGGTTATCAAAGAAGCCTTTGATGTCGAGGTCTATCGCCCAGTCGTTGATCATCACATTTTGCAATGCCTTTTCTACTGCCTGGTGACAGCTTTTACCCGGACGGTAACCATAAGAACTCTCATGAAAATGCGGCTCTACAATTTGCTCCAAATGCGTTTTGATAACACACTGTGCAATGCGATCTAAAATAGTGGGGATGCCTAATTTGCGTACGCCGTTGCCTGCTTCCTTTTTGATTTCTACTTCTTTTACAGGCGGTGGAAAATAACTACCGGAAGTCAGTCTGTTCCATAGTTTGTACAGTTGTGCATCCTGATCTTTATCAAGGTCTGCCCAACTCATTTCATCTATGCCAGCACTGCCTTTATTGGCACGCACTTTCTTGTACGCCTGCAATACCATCACTCTGGTAATTGGCTGTGATTTTGTTTCGTAATAATCAATCATTCCGGTGAAGGGTGTAAATAATTATTAAACATAAAACAGGCTAAACCCTTCGCTCCACCTACATTACACAGGTTTCATCACTACTACGGTTTAGTCCGCCACCGCTGATTCGTACTATCCTTGTACGGCTGCATCTCTTCTCAGGTTAACAGCGCACCAGCGACTTCTCTTGTTCCATACTAAACCCTGTATTGCATTCCTGTCAACTTTGCCCCGGATGTCATGTAAACAGTAATCAGGTAACCTTTACACTCTTAACAGGCACGAACGTAGCTGCCTGCTTTCGACATCGGTTATGCCTAACGAGGCTTCATAGTTGATTCAATTTATTCAGCTCTGCAATACACACCTACAGAAATCAAGTTCCCGTTTTTCCTTATCGTTCACCACAAAAAGAGTTTCCGCTTAATGCAGCATAAGGTGGTTTGCAAACGGCTCCTGAAAGCAGTCTGCGGAAGGTCATTTCTTTTCATTCGTTTACTGCAAGTCAGCCAGTCGCTTCGCTTGACCTCCGCACTTATAAATAAACTACTTTGAATAGGCTTCCATGTTTGTGTACAGCACCTGATTCCTTTTCTGGAATCTGTTCAAGACACACACGTTCGAGTATTTGCGAAGGCAGGGAATTCATTGCTGGTCCCGCCCGGAACTAAAGCCAAATTGAAAATATGAAGCACAAGATAAGAACAAAAGCTTAATTGAAACCGTCCTGCCCGAACCAAAGCTGATAATGCACATGGCTGATGTTTGCTTGTCCAGCCCTGCTTTTGCAAATACTTTTGTTGTACTAAACCTACGGTAGTTAGTGAGCCTTTTTAAGATTAAAGAGGCTTTGCTTTGCATGAACTAAAACATCTTTTTATGCAAACAACAA
>JAYVNR010000079.1:0-2097 GCA_043758305.1 Pedobacter sp.
CCTTATTGCCGGCATCAGGGCCCTCCGATATTGTAATATACAGCTTTGATGTATCCGTCCATACGTCAAAGCCTTTATCATCAATCACAGATTTATAGCCCGCAAAATAATACTTCTTGCCTTCAACGGAATTCAAACACATGGTATAGATCATGCGTTTATTCTTTTGATCACTGGTCTGATCTACAAACAAATTAAATGCACCTTCCGTTACGCTAAGCGGATGAGCGGATAAAGATGGTGCGTTTACAATGCCGAACATCTCTGCGCTATGCTCAGGGATTTCTACAAATGCGTACACATCTTCTGAGCGGATTGTCAATATAAACTCAAACGGGGACGTTTCTTTTTTGCCTGCATCAAATCCTTTTTGATACTCACTGGTTTCATTCAATGAGAAAAAGCCTTTCATTTTTTCTGTAAATGCAATGCCTGTTTTTACTTCTTTATCGGGCGAAGGCGCCGGAGTATAGGTAGCATAATGAATCTTCAGCCCGCTTTCCTCCGCAATGATCGCACAATTCCGTTCAGCAACAGCTGAAATCGTTAACAAGGGATTGACGCCTAATGGACATGGCAGGATGGAACCATCGCTTACGTACAAGCCCGGATACAGCGCTGTACCATCTTTACCTGCATATACTTGTCCTTTGTGATCCACCACCCCTTCAAGTGCCGTATCGCCCATCACACAGCCTCCCATCGGATGCACCGTTACCAGCTCATAGTCCATCAGGTCTGTCCAGCTTGGATTGTTTACATACACACCACCCAATGCAAAGGCACTCTTCTTAAGATTTTCATTTACCTTTTTAAAGATCTCTTCCTCTCCTACTTCTTCCCATTCCAATTGCAGCTTGTCTTTTTTTAATTCCATTTTTCCGCTTCCGCTATCGTGCGTCATTACAAGATACACCTGTGACTTGTTCAGCGATCCTTTATACGGACTTACAAAATGTGTTGTAAATTGAATCCATTTTTCTTTTAGCCAGTGAATCAATCCTTTTTCACCATCCTTCCCGCTTAATAAAGCCGCTGCTGATAAAGCTGGCCGCACAATAGAAACAATCGCCCCGGGAATACTGCCTTCTTCAATCACCATACCATCTGTAAGCACTGGCTGGTGCGTGAGATCAATCATAGAGGTAATGGACGGACCTACGGGCATTTTTTCAGCATTTTTAAAATCCCCGCCAACGCCCATACCGCTGATCTGCTCGGTACAATTGTATCCAAAACCCAGCACATCGCCGTTGCCGCTGAAACGTTTGCCTAACTGGTCAGAGAAGATTAGCCCATGAGCAGAAGACCGCAATAATATTTCTGTACTGCCCAATGCTCCACCACTCAGAAATACCTTATCTGCTTGTACAAACATCGGCGCTGCATCAAATTTTTCTCTGCCGGTATGATAGGTTGTAAAGTATATGATCCAGGTATCGTTCTTGCGTTCTATGTGTGAAACGCCAACTTCACAAAAAATTTCAGCACCATGATTTTTCGCATCCGGAAGATAATTCATGATGAGCGAATTTTTTGATTTGTGATTGCAACCGGTAACACAATCTCCGCAGAGATTGCATTTCTCCTGATGCACGCCAAACTCATTCAATCCGTCTTCGAATGTAACATTGATGTCCAGCATGACGAATTTATTTCCAAAGGCTTTGGAAGAAGTGCGCTGCGCAGTTGTTTTAGGAAGGACAGGAAAACCCGGCTGATTTTCTGGATATTTTTTTGGCTTAAGCACACCTCTTGCTCTTTGAATGCCTTCTTTAAACGGTTGGAGATTTTCTCTGAATTCCTTCGGCCAGCGAGCATCCAGAAACACGCGGTCTTCAGGTTCGATGGAAACATTTGCATTCACAAGCGAAGTTCCGCCCAATCCACATCCCTTGAATACACTGATGCCCTTGCCTACATGAAAATCATACAAGGCTGTTTCAGAACCGATGTGTTTTGTGCCGGCAGATACCTGCATCTCTTTACTCGAATGGATCAGATTATCCGGGAACTCGCCTGGTTGAATTTCCTTCCCTTTCTCCAGTATACAAACGTTCTCACCTGCTCTGGAAAAACGGGAAGCAGCAATACTGC
>JAYVNR010000080.1:0-2088 GCA_043758305.1 Pedobacter sp.
GGTTCTAGGTTATGGCGTAGTAATAAGTGGCAGGTTAGTACTGCCAGGGCTCCTAGTGTTGCCGAAATATAATAGGGTGCTGCCGGTTTATCCGGCTCATATCTCCCTCCTGTTATCCAGATTAGGGCCGTTATAGCAACTATCATCGATGCCCTAAAGTATATGCCGTTATGTAGCCAGAAGGAAGCGTGTTTAAAAACATTCATTAGAAATGATAACCGGGCCTGCATATGCAGCTCTTGTATGAGAGGGTAGTTGTAAAATACTAGTTCGCATAAAGTGCCGATAACGGTTCCGGATAAAAAAATAAGCACGAAGTATTGTTCTTTTTCATTCTGCATTAGGTCGTGGGGGGTTATTTTTTATTAAATCTGCTGGCTATGGCAAGTATAGCCAGTGCAGCAAGGTCATCTTCTTCGGCCTCGATTTCTTCCTGGGCTGCTGCTTCCAGAAGTAGCTGTTTTTTTTCAAGCTCCTCATACTCCTTAATTTTTTGCTCGCAATCTTCCAGTGCGCATAGCAGAGTTTGTATGGTAGGATTTTCTTCTGGCGGTATATTGGGATTATTCTGGTTATGGTTGGCTGTGGTGTTTTTAATAAATTCACCTATGGCTGGAAGGAGCTTCCGGTAAATTGCTAACTGTTCACGAATGAGCTGAAGGGCGTTATTTCCCGTTTTCATGGGGCTTATTGTTTTTATAAAATACAGTAGGGTAAAAAAAGACTATTCTAAAAAGCCCCCTTTTCAGGGGGCTTCGTTACAGGTTAAAATTTAAGGAATAGGAATCGTTCCTAAAATCCTTTTTGCGCTGATTACATTTTTACGCCTTTTGATTTCTTTACAGGCTTTTCCTCCTCCTCTTCTTCTATTGCTACTTTTGCTACTTCTTTCACCGGCTCCGGTGATTTTTTCTCAGTCATTTCCCTTTCCAGTCCCTTGTTTTTTGAATCGGCAAAATCAAAGCCTCCTTTTACTAGGTTTACCTTCAGCGTAGCATCGAACTCATGCTTGCCGTCCTTGCTTAAAAGTCCTTCAACTCGTCCCTCGCCCGTTGTTCTCATAGCTTGGTGTAGTGAGGTAAGGTCTTTTCCTAACAGTGTATCTGGAAGAGGAAAGCGCTTTTCGCCTTGTACTTCTAGTCTGTTTAGATCCTTGTCAATCTGTAACCATGCACTGTAGGTTGTGCCGTCTTTTTCGGGAGATTGCAAGCCTGTTTTTAGAATGGCGTTACCTTTTTCTAGTGTGCTGCGCTCCTGGGCTGTATACTGTACGCCCGAAATTTCATCTTTTAAGATGAACGCTGCCTGCTTTTCGAAAAACTTCACGCCTAGTTTTCCCGTTTCTTTGCGGTAAACAGCAATCCTGGCTTCTTTTGGCTCATGCTCTCCTGCTTCATTCTTTAGGGAGAAGGTATGAACACCGGACTTCCGTCCTCGTGCCATATTTTCTAGTTCATCGGTCTTAAATGCGTCTTGCGCTACGCCATAAAGAGGAAAGGTAAACTCTGATGTGGAGATTTTGCTTCCCTGATCTTTTGGTAATGCTTTTTCTGTTGACATTTTTTACGTTTTTTGGATGCTTAAATAATATGAAAATATACGGAAGATTTTTATTAATAGCAAATATATTATAATAAATACTGATATTTATTTTAACCTATATTTACTATATACGCCTCCTTTTGAGGGGTTTTTGTGGCTTCTGTGCCTTTGAATTTCCTTTGGATTTTTTCAGATCTTCTTCTCCATTGTTGGTCGGACTTTCGCCCGTTCCCATATCCTGTAAAAACTCCTTTACGCCCGTTCCTATTTCTGCTGTTCCTGCCTCAACCGTACCCATGCCGTTATTGAACTGCATAGGGCTGGCAGCATTGAAATATGCTGTTTCTACGGTATCAAGACTAAGAGCGTTGCCATTTTCCCGTTCTTTGTAAATTTCCGCTCCCTGGCCTTTGTCGCAGGCGGCAAAGTATCTTTCCTGTCCCGGACTTAAAAGCTCCATAAACCCAGGCTTCGGTCCCTCTGCTAGTTCTGTTATCATTGCCGCCTGCCTTTCAGGTGTAAGGCTGGCAAATGATTTTATGAGCT
>JAYVNR010000081.1:0-6682 GCA_043758305.1 Pedobacter sp.
CGCATGAATTTTGGGCTGGCTATTTCGTCACAGCGGATTCCGGGCACACGTATCGATTTGAAAGCGCTGAACAACAACCACGAACCTGAAAGTGCCAAAGATGCATTGGAAATTTACAGCAGGCTAATGATGCCCGAACGCGATTTACAGTCAACAATCAAGCGCCTTGCTCCTATGCTCAACAACCCCGAACTGGAAAAAAAGATAAATGATGCCGCAGGCACTGCCACAGTTTTGCCAGCAGGTTCTATGGAAGATATCTCAACCGGCAATGAAAAAACGCCTGCCAAAATTGGAAAGGTTGGCGGGAAAAATAAAGCAACTGCAGTAGAAAGCGCAGCCGGAACTAATTCTATGCTGGCACAGGTTGTAGGAATAATTATTGGCTCACCTGAATATCAGCGGAAGTAACTTAAAGACATAAAATCATGACATCAAGAAGAGGATTTCTTAAAGCAGGCGGCTTAGCGCTTTTTGGGGCAAGCATTGGCGGCATGCCTACATTTTTAGCCCGTGCTGCCGAAACTGATAAAATTGTTAAGGCTTATAAAAAGAAAAAAATAATGGTCTGTATTTTCCAGCGAGGCGCAATGGATGGGCTAATGGCTGTAACCCCTTTTACAGACGAGTATCTTAAAGCTTCAAGGCCAACTTTGTTCATGTCGGCTGCCAAAGGAGGCAAAACTAATCCATTGATTGATCTAGATGGGCGTTTTGGCCTGCATCCGGCTATGAAAGCATTCGAGCCAATGTTCCGCGAAAAGCGCCTGGCGATAGTTCATGGAATAGGTTCGCCAAACAACACTCGATCGCACTTTGATGCGCAGGATTACATGGAATCGGGCACACCTTTCAGCAAAGGCACGCCAAGCGGCTGGCTTAACCGTGCTGTGGGGCTATTGGGCCATGATGCCAGCCCTTTTCGGGCGGTAAGCTTAACCTCCTCAATGCCACGCTCATTTTATGGAAATAATCCGGCTGTTGCCATCAGCAATATCCAGGATTTTGCTATACAGATGCGTGGCAACCAAACAGGCGCAAATTTGGCTGCAAAAAGCTTTGAAGATTTGTACGATCAAACTTCATCGGGCCTGTTAAAACAAACCGGAAAAGAAAGTTTTGATGCTGTTAAGATGCTTCAGAAAGCCGATTCGAAAAATTATTCCCCGGCAAACAATGCTATCTATCCGGCTACGGCTTTAGGCAGCTCGCTGAAACAAATTGCCCAGCTGATTAAAATGGATGTGGGGCTTGAAGTGGCATTCGCCGAATCCGGGGGATGGGACACACATTTTAACCAAGGTACTGACACTGGCATTTTTGCCCGAAATGTGAACGATTTAAGCAGCAGCATGATGGCTTTCTGGACAGATATGGGGGCTTATCAGGATGATGTTACTGTTATGACGATGACCGAGTTTGGCCGCACTGTTAAACAGAATGGCACCGGCGGCACAGACCATGGGCGAGCATCTTGTAATTTCATTTTAGGGAACGATGTTAATGGCGGGCTAGTGCATGGAAATTTAAAACCGTTATCTGTAGAAAATCTGGAAGATGGAAGGGATTTGGCAGTTACAACAGATTTCAGAAGCGTATTTAGCGAGGTAGCCGATAAACATCTTAACCTGGTGAATGATGCGGTATTATTCCCAGGCTGGAAAGGCAGCAAGCCTGGTGTGATGAAAGGTTAAACCTTCAAACAAATGGCATAAAAAAACCAGCTAAGCCATTTTTTTCTGAATATTCAAAATTGCTACAAATTTTCTGGCTTACTTTACAAACATTTATTGCTCATTTTGGTAATAAGTACTTGCAGCATTGTGCCATTTTTTTAAATATCCAGAAAAACAAATGAAGAAACTATTTAAGGTTTTAGTAATGCTTTTGGCATTTGCCCCTGTGGCAGCATATAGCCAGAAAACAGATAGCTTGGTAAAAAAGCTTGACAGCTTAACAAAAAAAACAGATACCGGACATCAAAATAATGACGTAAGCCCATCAGAGTATAACGAAACTACTAAAATCAACGTTCCGGTATATTTTACTTTGCTTTTGAGCGATTATAAGCAACAGTTTACTGCACCCTTTCACCTCAACGGGCCATCGTGGATTAAAGTTGGTGCTTTTACAGGAGCCATAGGCGCACTTACATTTGCCGATGAGCCAATTCAGCATTGGGCTTTAAATTTTAAAAAAGCTAATAAAAACCTTCAAAATTTAAGCCAGTATGTAACTAATACTGGCGGAGTATATGAGGCATATACGCTTGCCGCTTTTGGCACTTTCGGCCTGATATTTAAAAAAGAAAAAATGAAGACTACTACCTTGCTGGCTACTCAGGCCTATCTTACCAGCGCAAGTGTAGAAACTGTTGCTAAATTTATATTTGGCAGGCAAAGGCCATCTGTTTACGATCCAAATAAAATAGAATCTGAGCCCACCTTTCATGGGCCCTTTGCCCCTACTGCTTATGCTGCAGACGGATCAAAACTGAACAGCTCCTTTCCTTCTGGGCACACTACCGTAGCCTTTGCAGCGGCTACCGTGTATGCTATGGAGTATAAAGATAAGCCATGGGTCCCAATATTATCTTACAGTGCAGCTTCGCTGATTGGCCTTAGCAGGATAACTCAAAACCAGCATTGGGCTACAGATGTGCTTACAGGGGCAGTTTTAGGCTTTTTAAGCGGTAGGCAGGTAGTAAATAATTATCACAGGTATGCTAAAATCCAGAATACAAAACTTAAAAGCAAAGCCTCCATCAATCTGAATTATATAAATGGAACTATTATGCCCGGCTTAAGCTACAGGCCCTGATATGCACAACCGCAAGCACACTTACTTGATCACGTTGCTGGCAATTTTATCCGGATTTATCCTGCTAAGTGTTTTTGTGTATTATTTCCCCAATTCACCCATCGACCTGAAGTTTTCTGAAGAAATACAGGAAAGGCACAACCCCGCAATGGATTGGACGATGAAAATGGTAAGCTGGTTTGGATACATGCCATGGTCGGCCATTATGGTGGCTTGCACAAGCCTGATATTTTTGATTTGCAAGTATAAGAAGGAAGCGCTTTTTACACTACTTACCTTGCTTTCGGGAGTTGTAAGCAGTGGATTGAAAATTATCATCAATCGCCCCAGGCCCACACAGGATTTAGTACACATTATCGAAAAGGCAAACCATAAAAGCTTTCCAAGCGGGCATGTGGTATTTTACGTTACATTTTTTGGCATGCTGTTCCTGATCATGAGGCACCATCTCCACCTCAGCAATATTATCAGATACCCGATAATGGCAATTTCCTTGTTCCTTATTTTTACAATCCCGCTTTCGCGGGTTTATTTAGGAGCACACTGGTTTACAGATGTAGCCGGAGGGTTTTTCGCAGGCTTATTCTGCTTGGCAGTGCTTGGCTATTTTTATCTTTTTAAAAAGCAAACAGCTACAAGAAGGACCTAATACCTTACTAATACTCAGCTATCAAACTTGCGGCCGGGATATTTAAAATCTGGTGCAATTTTCTGATCATGCTAAGGCTCAGCTTACGTTGCCATTTAGTATCTCTGATTGCCTGCTCCTGGCACCTAAGATAGACCCTAGCTCTGAGGGAGATTTACCTAACTGTTCCATCCTAAATTTGATTGCATCTACAGGCGAAGGGGGCAAAATGAGAAAATGCTTCCGCTCAAAAAGTCCTATGATCAAGGCAAGTAGGTCCAGCTCATTTTCTTTAGCAGTTCCAGGTTTAATGTCATGTTGCATAAGCTGGTAAGCTTTCTCGAGCACTTTCATATTCCTCTTCGGTCTTTAAGTATTTTAACATAGCTAACCTCTTTAACGTTTAATTTATCATAAGCTGCATGTGTTCCAATCCATACAACAAACAAATTTGCAATCTAAATCCAATATCGGCAACCAGCCTAAGCCTTCTTGCGCCTTCCCTCCAGTATCCTGTAAAAAGAACGGCTTCTAATTTCGTCAATTGTCAGTCCTGTTGCCAGCGCTTCTTCTTCTGTTATAGCACCACAATTCATCGCTTTCAAAAAGAAATTCAAAAGCCCCTGCCCTGTTGCTGCGTCATCAAAAATATCCCCGGTAAGGGTTGATATAGCTGCCCGTTCAACAAATGTTTTAAGCCGGAATACTGCATCTTCGTAACTTCCTAAAAAGAAATTATAAGTCGCTGCATAGCGCATTGGCAATTGCGCAGGGTTTAAATCCCATCCCTGATAAAGCCCGTTAACCAATGAATGCGTGGTGGCATTAAAGCCAATCTTCCAGGCATTATGCACTGATTCGCGGTTTTCTCTTAACTGTTCATAGGACAGGTTATCGCCCCTGTGCGGGCCAATAGGCATTACATTGGTTGCTCCATCAGAAAGGAAAATGCCCGTGCCGCCTAATGCCACTTTAGTCATGTGGTGGGCAAAATCACAAACCTTATGGCCCATTGTCTGATATTTTGCCGTGATACCGCACGAGGCTGTGTAATCGTAAGTACCAAAGTGTGCGGCAATGCAACGGCCCTCGCTTGCCTTAATGATCCGAAAAAGCGGATTGCGCCCTTCATCGTCCATCACAATTTGTGTAGCCTCAACCATAGTTTCCATTTTGAATATGCCGGGTGCCAGGCTATTTTTCTTTTCGATAAGCTCAAATAACCTTACAAGTGCTATAACCTGTTCAGGGATGGTGACTTTTGGGAGCATTACCACAAAATTATCGGGCAATTTGCCGTCAGTTTTTTCTATAAGGGTTGTGAGGAAAATATCAAGCGTGCGAACGCCACGGTGCTTTAAATCTTCGGTAAAGGGCTTGATGCGGATGCCAATAAAAGGGGAAATTGTTTTATTCTTCATCCCGATGGCAAGCTCATTTGCAGCATTTACTGCTGTCGCATCTTCTTCATCATCCGGGCGATTGCCGAAACCATCTTCAAAGTCTATCCTGAAATCTTCCACCGCTTCGGTTCGGAGTTTCCTGAGAATTTTATTGTAAACGGAATAAGCAAGCCAACTGTTCTCCTCTTTGCGCTCGCCCTCGCTCATTTTATCCAATTTGTTGGTGAGCCTATCTATTTCGCTTTCCGAATGTGGCAAAAGTTCATGCCCATTTAATTGCAGCGTTTTTGCAAGCGAAATGAAATTTGGAGCATAAGTAACAAGGTTGCGAAGGGCAATTTCGCCCATTTTTACCGTGGTGTCCGATTTAAAAAGATTAGCTCCGCCGTACACGGTGTGAACGGGCTGCCGATCAGGCTTATCTCCGGGATATTTTTGCTGAAACTCAAGATTTGCTGTTTTGAGTTCATTAAGCAATGTTTCTTTATCTGATTCTGGAATGCTTAAATTCATATTTAGGTTTTTTGTCACCCCTGAGCTTGTCGAAGGGTAGTTGCTATTTACAATTTTAAATATCATTTACCAAAATGCTTCGACATGCTGCGTGATGATGCTTCTATGATTCGAGGTACTCATGTTTCGAGTGCCTCATGCTTCGAGAGCCTTATGCTTCGAGTGCCTCAGCATGACCAATCGCTATGATCCTCTATACGTTGAATATCCAAATGGATTAAGCAACAGCGGCACATGATAGTGCTCTGCCGACTGGATGTCGAAAACTATTTCAACATACGGGTAAAAGGTTTTTAGGCTCTGCTGGTCAAAATAATCTTTCGTTTCAAAACGCAATTTATAAATCCCGGCTGCAAGCGTTTGCCCATCGTCCAGAAGGTCGGGCAACCGCCCATCGGCATTTGTTACGCCCAAAGCTAATTCAGCCCATTCATCATTGCTTCCACGATAAAGCATAATCCGAACTCCTGCCGCCGGTTTTCCTTTAGTGGTATCTAAAATATGTGTGGTTATCTGGCTCATGCAAATAGTTTTTCAAGTCTGATTTTGGTGATTTTGTTTTGCTCTACGGCGGCGATTTGTAGTTCCTCTTCCGGCGAATTGCCTAGCCTCGACTTCAACAAAGCCAGCATCTCATCCGCAGATTTGCCTGTTGCGCAAACTATAAAGATATAACCAAATTTCTGCTCGTACTGTTCATTGCCATCGGCTAAAGCTTGCAGAATTTCTTCGTGGGCATGGTTAACGCCGCTTTGCTCGGTAGATGCCCATGCCGATGTGGAAGCAAATTTTTCTTTTAATGTACTTACATCGCCAATTTTAGGATGATGAGAAAATGCCTCCAGATAATCTTCCCTCGAACATTCTGCCCATTTTTCATCCGAATATTCAAATAAATCTATCAAATCATCCACAGGAAAAACCGTCAACATTTTTTCTACCCATGCTGATGATCCACAACATTGTTGAAGGAGGTTGCGCTTTCTGCCTTCAGGGAGTTGGTCGAATTCTGTTATGGTCATAAGGCGGAAAATGGTTGATGGTTTATAGCTAATGGTCTAAATTGTACGAATCGGGTTAATAAAAAACACTCCTTTTTTGCCACATAGAGCACAAAGTGTAAACCACAAAGGCACAAAGCAAGTCTTCGTGTGCTCCGTTCTGAACTCCTTGTCCTTTGTGTTACCCTACACGATAGTCGGGAAACGGTTCACGTTTTTGTAATAGATATAAACTGCCGGTTCTTTTCCCATTGCTGTAAACCATTGCTGGCAATAAGGTGCCATCCAGATTGAATCGCCTTTTTTTATCGGATACC
>JAYVNR010000082.1:0-2078 GCA_043758305.1 Pedobacter sp.
AGTAGCTGTAGGATAATCTTTTATATGTTCAATATTGCGGCCACGCTCTAATACAAGGGTTTTAATACCCAAGCCGCATAATTCCTTTGCTGCCCAGCCTCCACTGATCCCCGAACCGACTACGATGGCACCATAAGTGTTTTTATCATCCATAACTATTAAATTAACCTATAATTTAATTAAAGAATATTTCATCAATAAATACCCAACCATGCATTTTTTTGACCTTATCCCATGCAGGAAGCTTTGGTATAGGCTCAGCTATTATTTTCAGGCAGGATACATTACGTGCAACCGCGAGCTTTCCCTTCATTTCCTTTAGCGCAAACGGATCTGATTTTAAAGCGGGTGCAGATCTTACCTGGCTCAACAATTTTAAATGCGTACTATCGGTGCCCCCCCATATCTGTATGGCCGACGGAAAAAAAATCTGGCTTCCTGTACTTCGCAAACAATTTAAAGTTACCTCATGTAATTTAACCGGTTTAGTAAAGTGCATGTAAACCACTAAATTTTTTTGCGAGCCTATCCACTTACCGTTATCAAAGTTGGTACCACCCATCTCTTTATCAATTAATGATCTGGCACCATTTGCTATATATCTTTGATTAGGGCGTGTAATAAACCGGATGCTGTCGGGTGTATAGGCACTTTTATAAAAATTAAACTGCGCAGCATCACTGCCCAGCCAACCCGCTTTAAACGCCTTTACCTTTATACCGGCGCTTTGTGCCAGTGTTATTCCAGGTTTATACAGTGCAGATCTTGTACTATCCGGATCAGTACCATCTATAGTATAGCGAAGGTTTACCCCTTTAATAGGGTGACTTATTTGCAGCGATAAGGTTTGTGCGAAAACAAGTTCGGTATTTTTTAGTTGCGGGCTATTCAGCTTAATGGGCTTACCATCATCTTTAAAACTTTTAATAAATTCAATTTTTTTATTGCTTTCTTGCAGTTGTTTTACTTCCGCATCAGGTAAACCAGTGTCCCAAATAGTAATTTTGTTCAAACTTTTAAGCAAGTTTATCTGCCTGATGGCCTGTGAATTTATCTTTGTGCCGGCAAGCGATAATGATTTTAAATGTTTGAGTGGCGACAGGTATTTTAAACTATTGCCCGTTATATCTGTAAAATTCAAGTTCAGGGTCCGCAGGTTTTCAAATTGAGCTATAGTTTTTAATTCCGCGTCTTTTACAGGCATTTTAGTTAAATCGAGTGATACAATTTGCTGTTTGATCACACTCAACTCATCTAAAACTTTTGCCGTATAAATTCTTTTGTTATAAACATCTACCCCCAATGCCGGCGACTCCCTTGCTATCGAATAAATTGCCCTGTAATTGCTATTTAATTTTTTGATGAGTTTATCGTCCGCGGCGTCGAAGTCATAATGTTCTTCAGTTTCCTCGGCGGGTTTTAATAGCGTTGCTGCTATTTGTCTTAATGAATCGCTCACCGGCAATTCAATTACCTTTTTCTTAAAGTCAGCATTCTCCTTTACCCATAAATATAACAAATTAAGTTCAGTAGTTGTCAATTGCGGTTTGCCCGTTGGCGGCATGTGTTTCTTTTCTTCTTCGGGCAAATGTATGCGTTGCAGCAACATGCTTAGTTGCGGTTGCCCGGGAATAAACAATTTGCCATCATGGCCGCCTTTAAGTATCGTTTTTTCATTGATCAGCATCAAACCACCTTTTATTTTATCAAGGTTATGACAGCTGATACATTTGTTCACAAAAATGGGCTGTATAACATCCCGGTAAACAAAAGCCTTATCAATAGCGACCTTATTTATTTCAGGATGCCAGACCGGAGCTAAAACAAAGTTGTCGCCGTGTGTAAGGTTGGCACCAAAATGCCCGGCAGCAGTAAGGCTCAGCACAACAATCCCCGCGGCCCAGCGGGCCATTTTAACATGATACCATCCTTCTGTACGGCACCAATAAATAACTGATGAAGTAAAAACAACACTCACCCCTAACCATTTATGCCACTGCAGGGTGCCGCCTTCATAGCCCTGCTCTTTAGATAAAAAAAGACCCATAACTACGGTAACTGCCGAAAGGAGCGCCCCT
>JAYVNR010000083.1:0-2075 GCA_043758305.1 Pedobacter sp.
TGCTACTCCACTAAACCAATTCGAGAAAGCCGTGCGAAGCGTAGTGTGTGTATTCAATGCGGCAGCCGCAGCAATTCTAGTCTGGTACAGTGCAGGCATGCCTGTCACAATAGTATTACTGCCAGAAGTTGCAATAGGCCATACGTTATTTGTGTATGTAAGTATTGTATTTGCATCTGGATTAGGAGTGTTTGTTTGTCCAGGCCAACTATATATTACATTAGAGTCAAACGTAATTCTTGTAGGAATAGTAGACCCTGCCGCACCTCCAAGAAATCCTGTAGAGTTTGATGTATTTGCTGCATCGTTGTTTAAAATTAGCGCAGTAGAATAATAAGATCCTGTTATGCAAGCGTATAATTCTGGAGCCCACCCATAGTTAAGTGCTGAGTATGTATTGCCTGCATCAGATCCAACCTGTAAATGATTTTGACTTTTAAATGTACTGCCATTTGGCCACATTGCTAAGTTGTTTCCAAAGGCGGAACTTAACCAACCAATTGGTTCATGAATAGAAACTAAATTTTGTACCCAAAAATTTCCGCCAGTAAATTTTAAATTAGATGAGTCCGCACTGGATACGCAATCATAAAATCCTGTATCATCTGTAAATTCTGTAACATAAAATCCATGCTTGTAAGCATCTGGACCAGCGCCTACTGCTTTAGTCCAGCCATTTTCTTGGTAATTTATGTAATTACCTGGAACAGTTGCTGCACCAACTCCACCAGCGAATGTATAAGAAAATTGTGTACCATTTAAAACAGTAATGTTGTAATCACCATTATATGCTGCAGGAGTAACTCCACCAATGTTTATTAAATATCCATTAACGAATCCTGCCGTAGATGCAATTGTAACTGTAGCTGTAGTAGTTACAGAAGTGATTGAAGTAATTGGTCTACTAATGCCAGGATTCCAAGGAGGAGTTGCACGAGTCATTCCTCGACCCCAACCTCCATGATATGTTATACAAGCTTCTGCTCTAAATCTTCGTGCGCCACTAACATACACATTACCATTTCTTTCATTATACAGAGATCCTCCATACATAAATCCACAGTAGCGAACCGTTACATCATTGAGACAGCCTGCATCAGTTTGCGAAGTAAATGGAGTAGTAGAAAGTAAATTTGAATTAAATGCGAGAAGAAAGCCATCAAAGGTGCAATTTTCAAATAGCCAATTGTATGCAATATCTGTAGGGTTAATTATAAGTGAAATGCTAGCTGATGGAGTGCTTGCATTTGCTGCCACATTTTTAAATACTAAATTAACAAATGCAAGATTTCCTTGTCCTGCATTCATTGTATATGTATACATTGCATCTACAGAAGGAGTAGCGGTGCTTAAATCAAATGTATATTTTAATGTATTGTAGAATGCTTCGTCTGCTGTAGAATTTGTATTATGTGCTGGGTCAAATGTGCCCATGACAAACATGTTTGTAGGAGAGCTACCTGAGAATTGTTTTCCATTCCCATACAATCTTCCCCAGGCAACTGTTCCAGTAGTTCCTCCAGGAAGAAGAATCCAGTCTCCTGGTGCATTATATGCAGCTTGGGCGGCAGCAAAATCTAGCACGTGATAATAGTTACCTACTATGCTTGTGGTGCCATCAATAATAATGCGTCTGCCAGTAGGACGCAAGTCTACTCTATTGTTTGCTTTATTGCCGTATCCATGTCTTGTAGTAAATGTAGGAGTTGCTAGATAATTATATGCAGCATATCCTAATCCGCCGCCACTGCCACCTTGACTTCCAAAGAACGGTACACTTATAGAGGTTCCAATACTTTGCATACTATTTACTCGCTACAATTAATTAGCTGCAAGAATTAACGTAGCTGTAGTGCCAGTAGCATTAATTCTAGTAGTGCGAATTGGATGATACCCAACAGCTAGGTTAGAAAACAATACGACATTAGTATTACAAATGCAAGTAATGTTTCCTGTGACACCCACATATAGATAATTAGTTTCTCCGCCGGGCAGATTTACTGTATCTGATGGAGTAACAGCAGACCAGAACTTTGTTGCTACAGAAATATCAGCGCTCATAATAATTCCTTTTA
>JAYVNR010000084.1:0-2074 GCA_043758305.1 Pedobacter sp.
TTGGAGAGGTGTCAGAGTGGTTAAACGTACCAGTTTCGAAAACTGGAGTACTGTTAAAGGTACCGGGGGTTCGAATCCCTCCCTCTCCGCCAGTTTCAATACGATAATACATTTAAAGCCTTCATATCAAATGATTTCAGGCTCTTCTTTTTGTGCTTAAACGCCGTTTTATTCACCAATTCGCATATAAAAAGTGCATAATTAGGTGAGTTCATATTCAGCAATACCTTCACTCATTATTATTTCTATTCATTAAATTGTCAGCATGTTCAGGTATTAAACATCTTGTACATATCTAATTACAATCTTAGTTTTGTTTCACATTTTAATGCAAAAAACATTACAAAACTTAATTTTAGTTTGTTTTTTTATTTAAAAAAGCCAAAGAACTATTAAAATAGCCCCATGCCCGTTTATTTTAGCGCATTACCTTTAATTTACAGCGCGCCGAAAGTGCATCAGGCCGTGAATGCCTGCCATTTCTCTGGAACAGTACAGCAGGTCGAATTAAAGGCACCAAGCAAAAGATTATTTTTTTTAACGCCTACTTGCGTGATCTGCAAACAAAAGTTTACCAGAAGTACCGTTTGCTTAATGAAGCGGACGCAATAATTACTGCCGAAGCAATCCGTAACAAGTTTTTGGGTAAAGCTGAAAAGTCATATTCATTAATTGAAATATTTAAAGAGCATAACAGAAAAATGGTAGCCCTGATTCTAAAGTAATTTACTAAAGGCACATTATGCCGCTACAAGAAATCATTGAAGCATACCCAGGAAGTTTTGAAATGGAAGTATAATCTTACCTACATTGATATTAAACTGACTGACTATGCCTTTATAACGGAGAATTGATTTTATTTGCGCTCAGAGCGTAATTGCGCCAATAACTCTGCCGTAAAGTACATTAAGAACTTTGGTAAGATCATCCGTATTTGCATTGCTAACCGTTGGCTATCCTATAACCCATTACTGAATTATAAGAACAAGATTAAAACGACTGACCAGGTTTATTAAACTACGGAGGAATTGCAGGAAATGGTGCATAAAAATATGGCAACCGGCCGATTAACGCAGTTGCGCGATATATTTCTGTTCTGCTGTTTTACTGGGTTGTCTTATGCCGTTGTAAAAAAATTACGCCGGTGGGTTATTGTAATAGGTATTGACGGGGAGCAATGGATAAACATTAAACGGCAAAAACAGATACCCCATCCCACATGCCTTTATGCTTTTAAATGGCGTTCCCATTGAAAGCGTATCCAAGATGTTAGGCCATACCAATATTCAAATTACACAGCATTAGGCAAAAATATTAGATATGAAGGTTGGTGTGGATATGGCTTTGCTTCGAAAAAAGTATGCAGAAAATTCCCAAAAACCTTAACATTCCTTATTCACTGCAGCAGCGAAGATAGCCCATGCCGAGATAAAATTTAAAGCATAAATGGACAGATGTGTTTGTTTTTTTTATTTGCTTGTCCGCCATTGACATCTCACCCGGCTTCGTGCTGATGGTTGCATAGCGGTTGAATAAGGGATGATTTGTTCAAAAGCATACTTGTTTCTTTTGCAGGGCGAAAACTTTAAATTTTTAGTGTCCCATATGAGGCAGCGGAGGGAGCAAAAGGAAGTTGCGCAGAGCCCTACTTTGCATGCCGATTGCGATGTGAACGGGGTTTTAAGTATACTCAAAGAATACTTTACTCTTCCACGATACCTTAAAAGCCGATTTTCTTATACTTGTGAGTATATTTGTGAGTATACTTTATTACCTGCTGACTCGTTTATTAGTCGACAATAAAGTAATCAGTTGATCTTCTAATTGTCGTAATACGATACCGTATAGGGATTTGATTTTTGATGTTTTTTATCGAAAACAACTCAATGTTCAAGATAAAATACACGATCTACGTTCGCTTTTTGGCAGAGTTATTTAATGCTTGTGAAGCTATTCAAGTTTCTTGAAAATATATTAATAATCACTCGTAACCGACTAAAGTCGGATTTCTTTTAAATATATGCCTCTCTGTTGTTAGATCGGGTATTTTAACTGTCTGATGTGAGGCGACCCC
>JAYVNR010000085.1:0-6634 GCA_043758305.1 Pedobacter sp.
TGTAGCCAGGCTTCCTGTTCCGGAAGAAATATCAGTGATTATTTTAAGCGTTCCCGGGCGCATATCTTCAGATAAATAGCGAGAATTAGTCCGGGGATAGGTCAAAACCTTATGTTTTTCATACAGATTTTGCATGATATCAAGGGTTTTTTGAGCTTTAAAACCATGCCTTTTATTTGCTTCTTGTTGTAAACTTGATAGGTCAAATAAAAGTGGCGCACCCTCGGTCACTTCCTTGACCTCTTTTTCGGTACATTCTAGCTCGCTGGTGACAAGATTTAGTTCGCTGGTAACTTCTGCCTTATTTTTAAATTTAAGGTCGTAGATAGCTTTAAAATCAGTCTCCTTTTTGGTAAGTATTACCGAAAGGTTGAAATAGGCTTCCGGTTTAAAATTCTTATTAGCAAGAAAGGCTTTAGTAATTAGGCATAAAGTAGGCGTTTGAACCCTGCCTATTGATAGCAGGCCTTTCCCTCCAGCGGCAACTGTTAAGGCCATTGTTGCGTTCATTCCAACAAGCCAGTCAGCCTGGCTTCGGCCCTGGGCAGAATAAAAAAGATTATCATAATCTTTTCCTGGTCTCAAAGATTCAAAGCCTTTAGAAATCGCCTCATGTGTTAGTGAGGAGATCCAAAGCCGCTTAAACGGCTTTTTTACGCCTGAAAGTAGGTATATATAGCGAAATATCAGTTCACCTTCTCGGCCTGCATCGGTCGCAACAATTATTTCATCGGCATTTTTAAAAAGCGTTTTTAACGTATTAAACTGCTTTTTTGCTCCTGAATCATCTTTCAGTATGAGCTGAAAATCTTCCGGTATGATGGGAAGATTTTCAAGTGTCCAGGGGCGTGTCAGGCCGTGGGCTTCGGGACTTGCCAGTTCTACTAAATGGCCAAAGGCCCAGCTTACCTGATACCCGGATCCTTCAAAATAACCATCCTTGCGCTCCGAAACATTTAAAACTGCTGCAATGTCTTTAGCTACGGACGGCTTTTCGGCTATTATTACTTTCATAAGAATAAAATTTATTGACTAAATATAAAAAATATTCATTTAATAAACTATTATTTAATAAAACTATTACATATATTATATTTCCTATTTACTTTATTTTTAAGCCAGAAATAACCTTTTAGGCTTTTTTAAAAAAATATTTATTGTTCTAAAAATATTTTCATACGGGTAATCTTTACTCCTGGTTACCCGGTTTGAGCTTAGTACCTTCCATCTGGAGTGGCCGTTACAAAGAAATTATATCTGTAAATTTCATTTTTTGAGGCATCAGCTTTGGTGATGACAAAGATTTGGAACTATTCGGCTAGTTTTAAATCAGCCCAGGCCTGCTAGCTATGAGTAAATAAATACCGGAGCAAAATATCAGTTTTCCTAGCTATGAGTAAATAAATACCGGCGGAAGGAATTTTTCTTGAAAAAACATTTTTCGTCCCATTTATTGTGTTTTCTTCCTTTTTTTACCCCGAATTTTCTTGTTTCCCTTCTGTATTTTTTTGTTTTTTTTTCATTGATATTATATTGTATAATATATTGTATATATTGAACACCTTTTTTAGGCCATGTAAGCTACTGTATGATAATGAGTTACAAAAATGACCTATGAGTAAATAAATACCTAGCTATGAGTAA
The DNA here is from genome assembly GCA_043758305.1 of Pedobacter sp. Taxonomy (GTDB): domain Bacteria; phylum Bacteroidota; class Bacteroidia; order Sphingobacteriales; family Sphingobacteriaceae; genus JAQSWM01. The sequence continues at coordinate 1,645 of JAYVNR010000085.1, forward strand.
ATAAATACCGGGCTATGAGTAAATAAATACCAAAAAGTCTAGCTATGAGTAAATAAATACCGGTTTTTTGTCCAGCCTAGCTATGAGTAAATAAATACCGGATCATCAGTACTCCAGCACCTGGATTAGTACTGGCAGAAGAGGAGTATAATAAAGGCTACCTGTGAGTAAATAAATACCTAGCTATGAGTAAATAAATACCGGACTAATAGCCATAAATATATGACTATTAATTCATATATGCTTGAATATGAGTATTTTAATAGGTGATTTTAATACAATTTATACTTAGTTCTATGCGGCTTAACCCTTGACTTTTGTTAAATATTTGCTTGAATTTGATCTAGTGAGATCTTTCAATAATATGTTAACAGCTGAATATTAGCATATTACCTATTCAGCTATGAGTAGTAAATATCCCATTTATGAAAAATTAAGTATCTTATTATGAGATAGTTAGATGTCTAGCTATGAGTAAATAAATACTCGTTTATATCTTAACAAACTTAAAATAAGCTGATACCTATTTTTTATTACTAACTTCCAAATTATTAGTTAGTTAAACGTTTACCTATGAGTAAATAAATACCTAGCTATGAGTAAATAAATACCGGGCCTCGAATGAATGAGTATTGAAATTTGAATGAATAATTGCTGGTTTATAATCAGGACCGACCATCAGCAGAAAACATCGTTTTTTTGCTTTAAAGAAGCTTTTAACAAAAAAATATCTTCTTTTTTTGTGATTTTCCGGGCATTATACGGAGCTGAACCTTGTGTGTTACACAAAAGGGGAAAGAAAAAAAATTAACTACAGCGATAGATTTGATCTTTAAACGGAGCGTTTACAAGCCTAGCTATGAGTAAATAAATACCGGGCTATGAGTAAATGAATACTGGCAAAAACCTATAAAAAGCTCTAAATTAGCCTTATAGCGGCTTTTATTTGAAGTTAATATTCCAATTAAAGAGTTTTATTTATAAAATTCCGACTATACTGTTCATTTTGTTCAATTAAAGACCTCTCACCCATCCAGGATAAGTCTCACCTGAATATGAGTGAATGAATATTCATATACGCCTAGCCTTCATCTGGTTACAAATTATCCACTTCTGGTGAGCCATTTTTGAAATGGTTCTTTATCGATTGCAATGTGTATTCTGCAATATTTACAATACCCTTTCCTTTTACCTTGCTACTTTTCTCATCCTGAACCTGATTGGAAAGCTTTATTATGAAATGTATCAGGGCAAAAACTGTTTCAGCATTATTCAGCAAGTTTTCTATTTCTTTGAAATGTGTCTCGTTAAAATTAAAGTGTGTTTTGAGTAGGTTTTTTGCTTGGTTGGCTTTTGCAACATCTGCGCTCTTGTGATGAATAAAAATAGTATAGGCTATTGCTTTTTGTCCTTTAAATACGGGTTTAAAAGTAAAGTATAGATCAGCATTCTTTTTTAATTCAAGTCCTGCAGGCGTAAGAATATCGCGCTGTATTAACCCTGCCTGGTAGTCAGCTTTTACGCCCAGCCATTCTCTAATTTCCTCGATTGAACGGGTTATAAATGGAATATCTTTCCAGTGTGAAACAAGCTGGTAGAGTCTCATTGCATATACTGTTGAGAGGTTAAAAGCTGTTTCGGGATTGTAAGAACTAAAACCGTTTTTCAGCTCCAGGTATGCAGGAAACAAATCCTTATCGATTGTTATTTGAACTTTATGATTATTATCATAAATACTGGATGCTAAAATCAGACCCGTATATCGGGTGTATTTTCCATCTTTATCCTCTCCCCTAACCTCAATGCTTTTGTTCCTCATTGTTTGTAGAGCCTCTTTGACATAGCGGTAATTTTTGGATCCTACCGGCAGCAGGTTGATCGTATCAAGATTTATCTCTAAAGTTTGACTGAACATATCCAGTTTCAGGTTTTCAGTCATTTGCGGCTGTAGGGCTTCAAGGATTCTTATAAGGATCCGAAGCTCATGCTTATTTAAATCTTGCCTGGCTATGGTCAGGCCATAAGGCTGCCTGATTTTGGCTATATGAGAACTTTTTTTAGCTGTCATAATTTATCCTCCTTTTTGGTGATACAAGCCACAAGTTCTGAAAAAAGCTTTTCAGGCTTAATGTTTAGTTTTTCAGCAAGTTTAACAAGCTCGGACGCCCGGAAGTCTCCTGGTGAATTTATCCTGTTCCTGTAAAAGGTAGATTTTGACGGGTATATAGAAAGAATTAACTCTGATAAATCTACTCTCTGCTTGTTAGCTTCTTCTTTTATGAAGCGGTGAAATGAATTTACAGCGTCGTCTAGCTTGCGCATGGTTATTAGGATATCCGCTGTAAAATATATATAAATCCCTCCCTGGACAAAATCAGTTGATAAGGAACTAAAAAAGTGGTGTTTATAATATTGAGGCATTTTCTGTTCAGGGATTATTTTTATTAAAGATACCGCTATAGTATGATAAATGCAACTAAATAAACAGTGTAAAATCTATATTTTGTTGACACAATCGTATTTAAATAGCAAAAAGGAGGGCAGTATAAAACTGCCCTCCTTTTTTTTAAATAAAGGTTCCTTTATTTAGCTGGCTGTTCTTCTGGTAGATCCTCGGTGCCCTCGGAGACTGCTTCGGGCGTAATCAGGCCGGAGTAAAATTCGCCTTTCGGTCCTTTTTTGTTCCACAGGCTTAATCTGAAAGTTTCCTTGTCATGGCTAATTTTGCCGGTGTACATAGGTTTTCTCTTTTCTGTGGCCTCGTTGTTAAAAGATTCATTGTAGAATAAAACAGTATGATCAGGATGTTTATCATCTGTGGGTGCTGCCAGATCGTTAAAATCATCTGCCGCATCCAGGTTGTAACCTTTAAAATAATGTCGCCCTGATTTTGCTTCAGTTTTCCAAAGCCTTAAAAATTTCACCTGGGCTCCGGGTAAAACGGCTCTACCCCAAAGCTCGTAATCGGCTTCATCTTTGCGTTTGGTATTATGAAAGAGCTGTACATCGCCTTCACGGAGTTCAAACTTTTTTTCTACCGGTTGTGCCGGGGTTGTTTCTTTGGTTACTTCTTTTTCAATAGCCATGTAATTTATTGGGTTAAGGGGTTAATTGGGATAAATGATTATTTTATTTTAAGGTTGTTATGTTGTTTAAGGTCTTTTATTAGTTTCTGGGTCTTTTGTTACTATTTCGTTAGTTTATTTTCAATATTGGCAGGATTTCTTTTTGCCCCTATTTAATTGATCCCTTTTGTAGTGACAGCTATTAGTTTTTTTGTGGGGCACGTAGGATCCGTGTAGGATGGTTTACCATGTTCTTTCCGCTAGGAAAAACCGAGCGCAAGCGAAGCCGTAACGGTCAGTGCCTGCCTCCTGGTTGTGGACACTAAAATCGCCTTCCTTTAGATCAAAATAATTTTTACTGTTCTTATTTTTTTATGGCCATTCTCCCTGATTTTCCTATTCATGCTAAATTTTTTTATGCTGCTGCTTGCGGACTTTTTTTTCATCGTCTTGATCATTTTGATCGTTTTGCTCCGTGCCGTCGACTTTATTTTCTAACTGCTTTTTATCAACTTCTTCATCTTTTACTATTTCAATTTTTAACGTTTTTTCCTCGGACTGAATCTTATTTCTAATGTCATTATTCTGCGGCTTCTGAATAAAAAAATTATCTACTTTTTTCAAAAGCTCCTTTTTATCTTCCTCTCTATCTTTTCCTGAATCCCTGATTTCATTGTCAACTTTTGCCAGAAGCTGCTTAACCTTATCGATATTTTCTTTACTCTTTTCAAAAAGCGAATTTTGCAGATCCGTGTCATCTACTTTCTGATCTTTATTTACAAGTCCTTTTAAAAAGCCTTTATTTTCTTTTTTTAACAGTTCCATGTTTTTATAAATATCATTTTTGCTTAGGCCTTTCTCATTCATCAGCACTTCATTCCAGTCTTTACACTCTTTACCATCAAGGCCCAGGGCTTTCTGTATTGCTATTTCATTATTCAGGCCTTTTTCTTTAAGCACAAAGGCGGTCGTAGCAGCTATCAATCCTATCGAGGGACGGTGACCGACCTCGATTATCAGGGCGCTTGCGCCCTGATAATTACTTTGTATTGACAGTTGGTCCTCACCGTGGTTAAGGGTATAAAAATTTTCTATCCGCTCCTTTTGTGCTGCTAGTTCCTGGGGGTCTGTGCTTGCTAGGTGAAATGTTGTTCGTGCTGACCGGTTGTATGGAGAAAGGGCTATTTCTACCTTTTTTAGGCACTGCTCTCCAGCTACGGGCAAAGCTCCGGCTATGGCCAGGTCATAGGTATGACCCTTGACATCGTTATCATGTATGAGAATAATCTGGTTTGTCTGTCGCAGGTCTAGGATCTTCTGAAGGAAATGAAGCTGTTCGACATGCAGTGAGCCGCCTGAAGAAAAATGGAGGACATTTTGTCCTTCCAGTTTTTCTTGGTGTAGCTGATGGTAAGACAGGCTGTCTATTACGGCCTCGCTTACAATAAGTCTATCAATGGGGGCTATGGGTGAAAAAACGGGGTTAAGTTTACTTAGCCAGGCCGTTCGTGTTGAATCACGTTTGAAGCCAGAAAATGGGGCGTCTTGTGACGCATTTTTATACTCTACCCCAACAATGCCGGAGGCATCATAATAAGGGAAAGCAATGTTTGAAGTCCTGCCCTGTGCCGTTGTTATCTCGCCAGAGTTAAATATCCGGTTAGAGAAAATTGGGTTTGTAAGTGTTTCTATTGTTAGCCCCCGTGCCTGTAAGTATTCAGGACTTGTCAGCGGACGCAGGTCATGGAAAAACTGAAAGTCTGTTAGTGGCTTTGCAGTAGCTTCGGGTCTAGTTGTCATCGTTTGCTCTAATACTGGAGGGATATGAAACGTTTCTATGGGGCTTTGTCCCATGTACTGACGCAGATGGTTACATATTTCAGGAAATGTTTTGTTCAGCGATCTGTTTTTAAAGAAATTTAACA
>JAYVNR010000086.1:0-2063 GCA_043758305.1 Pedobacter sp.
CCAAAGCAAATAACATCATAGAATTTTGAGGTTAGCTTACATCTTTTAGCAATGAGCAAGCTTTTAGCTTAAACCTTTCAGCTTTTACCTCATTTTAACTAAGTTTGCACCCGAACAGCGCCCTTAGTTCAATGGATAGAATTTTGGTTTCCGGTACCAAAGATAGGGGTTCGAATCCCTTAGGGCGCACATACAAATGCCTGGCACGCAAGTGCCGGGCATTTGATTTTTAGTAGCAGTTCGAATCTGCTCCAGGTACCTCTCAGCCTCGCCCCAACATCAATTCTGAAAGGATAAAATCGCATAAGCGCCTGTTTTTCGGGCAGCGGGCATCCCAGGACGCACGCAACGCCTGATCTTTTAAAATTCCTGTGCGCTTGATCAATGCTTCTTTATGGTTCTCCTGTGCCTGCTTTTGCGCAGCGTTGAATTTTACCCGGGACATATCGGGAATTTTGGTGATGATGGTCTTACCAGTTTGGCGATAGTATTTAGCTATCAGTTGACCACTTATCTGCCCTGACATCCCCTGAATAACCACGTTATCTATAACTGTTGCCATAACCTCTAAATGATATGCTAATGTAAGGAATTATCGGGGTTAAACAAGTATTATCTCCTAATAATCCTACAATCATCGTCCAATAAAAGAGCCTTCGTTATTAAGCGGTTAAGAAAGCTAAAATTGGATTGCAGCAGCCGCCACAAACTATATGCATTGCGTGCTAAATGTTTAAAAACGACTAGTGAAGAAAAAGGTTGAGTTTTTGCGGGTGCAGGCGGTACGAGTAGTTTCCTGGTATAGATTATTTGCGATGCCTGGGATAACTAGAGGGATTAGCTTGGTTCGTGAGGCCACGGACCCAGGACTTAGAGGCCAACCAGACGCCTTGAAAATAAATTTTGTATCTTAAACATTTCAAATCGGTAAAAATGGATTGGAAAGCAGCGGCTATTGTTCATAAACAGCAGAAACGGATTGCCGTATGGTTTGAAAAAGACCCCTTGTACAATTCCCGGATCAAACAATTGGCCGGTGCCAAATGGAGCACCACGCTAAAAACCTGGCACCTGCCAGATACAGCCGAAAACAGAGCCCGGTTTAGGTTAAAACAGCCAATTGATTTATCTATAGAAAAAGCTGGCCATATACAGGATTTTGAGAAATACCTGTTAACTAAACGATACAGTTCAAATACAATAAAAACTTACACAGAAGCACTTAAATCATTTTTTATTTTCGTTGATCCAAAGCCTATAGAAACCATATCAAATGCAGATGTTGTAGATTATCACAGTAACTATATCTTAGCTAACAAACTATCTTCATCTTTTCAAAACCAGATCATTAACGCCATTAAACTATATTTTAGCATAATAAAGGATACGGCTATTGAGCTGGATAAAGTGTACAGGCCAAAACGTGAAAAGCCGCTGCCTAATGTGCTTAGCAAAGAAGAGATAAAAAAAATACTAAGCTCTCACAGTAACCTGAAGCACAAAGCAATGCTCTGCCTCGTTTATAGCTGTGGCCTGCGGCGAAGCGAGCTTTTAAACCTAAAACCAGCAGATATAGACAGCAAGCGTGGCGTTGTTGTTATCAGACAGGCGAAGGGCAAAAAAGACCGGATTGTGCCCTTATCTGAAAAAATAACAGAGCAACTGCGGGCCTATTATCAGGCATATAAGCCAAAGGCCTGGCTATTTGAAGGCCAGCAGGCAGGGCAACCGTATGATGAGCGCAGCCTGGCAAGCGTGCTAAAACAGGCTTTAGCTAAAAGCAAAATAACTAAACCTGTTACCCTACATTGGCTAAGGCATAGCTATGCTACGCACCTACTTGAAGCCGGCACAGATTTGCGATACATACAGGAACTATTAGGGCATAGCAGCAGCAAAACAACAGAAATTTACACGCACGTTAGCACTAAGAACATTCAACAAATTAAAAGCCCATTCGATGACCTTGATATGGGCTAAAAATAAAGATGAAATAATCATACAAAAATCATCCTTAGCATCCTATATTGGGGTGTATAAGGATGAAAAAATCATCCATATAT
>JAYVNR010000087.1:0-2056 GCA_043758305.1 Pedobacter sp.
AGGCAAAATAAATACAGCAAAACATCAGCTGATCTTTATACGGTTAAAAACGATTATTTTGGTTTCTTTCCTATAAAAGAAAAAGAATATCGCCTAAAAGGATTAGAACGATTTTCTGATACCCAGTTAGATAATCTTAGCAAAGATTGCAACATGATGTATGTTACAGATACATATGGCATCTATACCAAAGAGTGGTTTTTATCGCGTAATATACTGGAACGGCAAAGAGTTCTGTACGGTGGCCTTTCAACTCAGGATATGTATCTCCTGAAGAAAATGAAAGAACAGAAAAAACTGGTTATAACAGAGTTTAACACTTTTGCCACCCCTACTTCTTCCGGCGTCGCTTCCGATTTTGAACGCACTTTTAAACTAAGATGGACCGGTTGGGTGGGAAAATATTTCGACTCCTTTGATACGCTGCAAAACAAAGATTTGCCCCCATGGCTGGTGCATAACTATAAAAAACAGAACAATAACCTCTGGCCATTTAAAAAATCGGGGATTGCATTTGTTAACAAAAGCGACAAAATAGTTGTACTGGAGTATATAAACGATCTTAATTCTGAAGTGCCATTTATAGTGACCAGCAAACAGGAGAGGGAAAAATATAATATCCCTCAAACCATGAAATATCCGTTTTGGTTTGATATAATTCAAACCGCCCATACTAATACAATCGTTTCGTTTTACGATTTAAAAGTCAACAACAGGGGCATGAAAATCTTGAAGGAAAATGGCATACCTGCCCAATTTCCTGCTATAATAGAGCACAATAGGAAGGATTATAAGTTTTTTTATTTCTGTGGAGACTTTGCAGATAACCCTATCTCTCAGGCAGGGTCGTATTTTAAGGGAGTAACCTACTTTAGAAAGCTTTTTTACAATAATGATATCGCAGCAGAACGCGTAAGCTTTTTTTGGGAATTTTACAGGCCAATGGTCAGCACCATTTTAAAAGAATATCAACAATCTTTGCCTGCAACCCCATAAAACCTAATTATTTATTTGAACAGCAGTAAATAACCGCAGGAGGTAAATTAATAACTGCTATATGCGTGTTTATTTCGTCAAATATTGCTCTAAAATATTTTTTCTGAAACGAGTAAAGAAACTGCCGCAACACCCCCTCAGGTTTCATTATTGTTCTACAATCCGTTAACAGTTGACGCCGTTCTTCTGGTTTAAATAGGGTTAATGGCAAAGTTGAAATTATTATATCAACAGATGCAACATCTATATACTTCAATATATCTAAAGCAGATTCTTTGATCAGGAAAAACCTCGGGTCAGTTATCTCCTCCAGGTCAACAGTAAAAGATGGATCTATTTCAAAGCAATATAACTTTGAAGCCGGGTGCATCTTCTTCAATATATAAGCTGTAACATTACCTGTTCCAGCCCCTAATTCCACTATAATCTGTGGCACTTTAGGCGTTATGTTGTTGGTCATGCTTTTAATAACGAAAATTGAAGAAGCAGAAACAGCACCGGTTGTACGGATATGCTTTATATAGCGCAACGAGTTGAATTTCATTAATTTAAATGGTTGTAGAGATGTTGATTTATCTATATGCATTATAAAGGCTATCAGGTATTAATTTGAGCTCCTGAGCAAATCTGGTGTTCATAGCTTTGTATTGATTGAATTCGGTCCGCAATTCATTCATTTTCCCATCATCGGTTATTGGCTGGATATCCAGGTTGTCCCCAATAGAAAACAGAACCTCCTGATCAATAAAATACATGCCCGAAATATAGTTTATAAGCGCATCTTTAGTTTGCTTGAGGGGATATTTATGGATATTACGTAAAACCTTAACCGTATCCAGGCCCGAGCCTACCCAGGGTGCAACATCAGGAGTGTTCAATTTATAATTATGCTTAAAAAATGCCAGAAGGCTTGGGGTAATATCAAGGTGTGATGATATTGACTTGAAACTTGCCGAACGCTTTAATAATGGAGAAAAGATAATAAGCGGCACCCGGTATCGGTCTATTTTTGTTGACATTGGGATTTCAGGGAGCCTATGATCGCCAGTTATAATAAATA
>JAYVNR010000088.1:0-2055 GCA_043758305.1 Pedobacter sp.
GGATCGCGAAGGGAAACCTGCGCCGTATAATCCTCAAAGCCAAGAGCTTTGAACACATATAAAACCAGGTCGATTACCTTTTTAAATTCATCTTTTACCTGATCTGGGCGGCAGAAAAGGTGGGCATCATCCTGAGTAAAGCCCCGCACACGGGTAAGCCCATGCAGCTCGCCGCTCTGCTCATAGCGGTAAACAGTGCCAAACTCAGCATACCGAACAGGAAGGTCTTTGTATGAGCGTGGTTTCGATTTATATATCTCGCAATGGTGTGGGCAGTTCATTGGCTTCAGGAAAAACTCCTCTCCTTCTTGCGGCGTTTTTATCGGCTGAAAAGAATCAGCTCCGTATTTCTCGTAGTGGCCTGAAGTAATGTATAGGTTCTTATGCCCAATGTGCGGCGTAATAACCTGCTCATAGCCGGCTTTTACCTGTGCTCTTTGAAGAAAATTCACAAGTTTCTCCCGCAAAGCGGCACCTTTTGGCAACCATAACGGAAGGCCCATCCCAACCTTTTCCGAAAAGGTAAATAGTTCCAGTTCTTTTCCAAGCTTCCTGTGATCGCGTTTTTTGGCTTCCTCGATCATGTGGAGATAGTCTGTGAGCTCGCTCTGTTTAGGAAATGTTACGCCATAAATCCGGGTAAGCTGTTTGCGGCTTTCATCGCCACGCCAGTATGCCCCGGCAACGTTCATCAGCTTTACAGCTTTGATAAATCCCGTATTGGGAATGTGAGGCCCACGGCACAGGTCGGTAAAGTTGCCTTGTGCATAAAAAGTGATGGAACCATCAGGCAGGTCTTTTATCAGGTCAAGTTTGTATTCATCGCCCTTTTCGGTGAAGTACTCAATTGCATCAGCCTTAGAAACGGGCTTGCGGATATACTCTGCTTTGGTGCGGGCAAGCTCCAGTATTTTGTCTTCTATCTGTTTAAAATCATCGGAAGAGAATTCGCGGTCGCCAAAATCAACATCGTAATAATAACCTGTTTCTATGGCTGGGCCAATACCGAATTTGGTACCAGGATACAAAGCCTCAAGCGCTTCGGCCATGAGGTGGGCTGAAGAATGCCAAAAAGTAGATTTTCCCTGTGTATCATTCCAGGTCAGCAATTTAACCGTCGAATCTGCCTCTATCGGACGGATAGAATCCCAAACTTCGCCATTTACTTCAGCAGCTAAAACGTTTCGGGCAAGCCCTTCGGAAATTGAAAGTGCAATTTTATGGGAAGATGTTCCCTTTTCATACTGACGGATGGTTCCGTCAGGGAAAGTAATGTTGATCATTTACAAATATGATTTATAGTTTATAACAAAAAAGTATTCAATCGCATACAAGGCGATCTTGTTTGTCCGCAGGTTTCTCTTTGGAGGTGGCAAAAATAGGATTTAAAAGTTAGGGAGACTAAAAAGGAAGCAAAAACTACACGTGAAAAATAATTTAATATAACACGTGCTTTTGCTATTTTTGTTCCATGGATACAAAACTGACCTTAATTATAGAGCAAGACGTAATTGTGCAGGCAAAGAATTATGCCAGAAGCAAGGGCAGAAGCCTTTCTGATCTGGTTGAAAATTATCTAAAAACCTTATCAACCGGCAATAAGCCTATAGCAAATGAGGCACCTATCGTAAAAGCTTTGAAGGGCTCCTTAAAAGTTCCTGCAGATTTTGATTATAAAACCGAGTTGGGGCGCACTCTATCCAAAAAATATTTGAAATGAAAGAAGTATTTGCCGATACGAATGTCATCATTGATTTCCTGACCAACCGCCTACCATACTCGGAAGATGCGGCTCAAATTCTGGCTTTGTCCGAGCAAAAATTGATAGTTGTTAACGTTTGTGCCCTGTCTTTCAACAACATCTATTATGTACTGCGCAAGTATTCTAGCCATAAACAGATATTAGAAAGTTTAGAAAATCTGGGGCTTATCGTTAATATTTTGCCTGTAGATTTTACTACCATCCATCGAGCTATCAAATCTAAGTTTACTGATTTTGAGGATGCAATACAGTATGAGTGCGCTTTGCAATATAAGAAGTGCAACGTAATTATA
>JAYVNR010000089.1:0-2039 GCA_043758305.1 Pedobacter sp.
CTGTGCTCGGCACTATCCACTTCCAACCCGCTGTTGCTGAGGTTTTTATTTTTACAGGCATGTTAAATCCGGCTACATCAGCAATCCATCTGTATGAAATTTCTCCCTTTGCATTCTTCATTTCGAGGGTTGGGATGGATGGGAATCGTAGATATTGATCAAATATTTTAGTAAAATCCATTCCGGCTTTAGCATTTATGTACGCAACAACTTCTTCCGTTGTAGTGGTTTTTAAACCTAGGTCACGGTTTAAGCCATGTAAAATTTCCCGCCATTTGGTATCATTATTCAAAATCATCCTGATAGCATGCAACATGTTGGCGCCTTTGTAATACATATCTCCGGAGCCTTCTGTGTTTACATTGTATGGGCCTATAATAGGCTTTAAATTACCAACATTACGCCTCAAGCCGTTTATATAGGTGGCTCCAGCAAGCTGATTGTCTTGGCATTCAACAAATAACCCTTCAGAATACATGGTAAAGCTTTCATGTATCCACATATCTGCAATATCTTTTGCTGTGATATTATTGCCAAACCATTCATGGCCGCTTTCATGCACTATGATGTAATCCCATCTTAAGCCAAAGCCTGTGCGAGAAAGGTCTCGTCCTAAATATCCCTTTTGGTATTTATTTCCGTATGCTACAGCAGATTGATGCTCCATGCCCAGATAAGGAGTTTCTACAAGTTTGTACCCATCTCTATAAAACGGGTAAGGGCCAAACCAGTATTCAAAGCATTTGAGCATAGGCTTAACATCATCAGCAAACTGGGCTTTAGCTTTCTCTAAATTTTCTTGCAGCACATAATAATCGAGCGATAAATTACCACCTTCTCCATTAAAATTATCTGTAAAGTGGGCGTAATCGGCAATGTTTAGTGTTGCTGTGTAGTTGTTGATAGGATAAGAAACGAACCAGTTAAAACGGGTATAGCCATCGGGCAAATCTTCCTGAGAACGTAAGCGGCCGTTGCTAACATCCATAAGTCCTTTCGGCACAGAAATGCTGATCAGCATGCTATCAACCTCGTCGCTTTGATGATCTTTAGCAGGCCACCATGAACTGGCTCCAAAACCCTGGCATGCAACTGCAACCCAAGGCTTGCCAGCTTTATCCGTAGAAAATACAAATCCGCCATCCCATGGCGCTCTCTTAGCAATTGTTGGCTTGCCCCTGTAAAACACCCTAAATTCATCTTTTTCGCCCTTTTTTATTGTTTCGGGAAAATCGATAAACACGGCATTGTACTCCCGCTTGTACGGCAGAACTGCTTTTTTATAAATTATGCTGTCAATTTTAAGGTTGGCGAATAAATCTATCTGCACAGTTTTGAAATTTTCCACAGCAGTGAATCTGAATAGGTTAGAGCCACTGATAGATTTTTCTCCAATATTCACTTTTACATCAAGGTGGTAATAATTTATGTCATAACAGGTACGGAGGGGAGTCAACATACCACGGAGCGTATCTGCTCGTGTAAACGTTGCTGGTTGCTGGGCTGCTGCACAAAGGCTAATAAAGAGGGCAGTTAATGTGGAGAGGCATTTTATTTTCCGCATCTCATAAAAGTAGTTATTTATACTATATCGCCAATTTTAAGGCGCTGCTTTGTATTTCCCGGAATTCCAGGCCCACCATATCAATAAAAACTGTATTGGCAGCCTTAATAGGGCAAGCCAGAGCCCTGATTTGCTATTTTGCCAAAAATTTACAGCCATGTAGATATTTGCCGGAAAGATTGCAATAAGCAGTGCGATAATAAATATAGATGATAGTTTCCTGGTTCGGATAGGGATCAATAGCAATGCGAAGCAGATTTCAAGTAGCCCGCTGATGTAAATTAAACCTAACTGCCATGGCAAGTATGGAGGCATAATCTGAATATAAAACCCAGGATTTATGAAGTGGTTGCTCCCCGCAGCCAGATAAAATAGCACCATAATCCAAAATGAGATCTTCTGCATTGCTGTAATATATTCAATATTGAACGATAATTTTTTCTGCGGGATGATAATAGTTAAATTAGCCGCAATA
>JAYVNR010000090.1:0-6519 GCA_043758305.1 Pedobacter sp.
CACCTGGGCTCCCTTCCTTCGTCAGGATAAACTTCTCGCTCAGGCTTAAACAGAAAAGCCTCACTTCCGTAAGGCTTTTGTCGCTGTGCGCCCACCTGGCGCAATTTCTACTCCTTAACGAGTTCATTATTATTTAGTTACAAAATCGGCGGCAAGTTGAGTACCGTTTTACTCTATTTTTAAGTTGTACTCCTCCGCCAATTCGTGTATTTTTTTTAAAAATTCAGGTAGTATCTCAAACTGGTTCTTGTTATATCCAAGCTGAATAGTTAAATGATGATTTGCCTGATTTCGCTTGTAGGCCTCTTGTTCTTCATTTACTTCATTGCCTGCATAAACATTCTGGTAATATTGAAAAAGGTTCCTGTTTAAATACTCACTGGCTGCTTCTATATATGCAGAATCCCACGAATTTTTTAAGTACAGGTTACTGATCGTCCTTTCCTTTACTCCTATCGCTTTTGCCAAGCCACGGCGGGTAAACTGGGGGTTCTCGTCTAATATCTCCTTCACCACCTTGCCTATAGGAATTTTCATACCCAAATGAATGAAATATTTTTCTGATTGATTATCAGGCTGATATGCAATAATATTCATATTAGTGTGCTTTTATTTGCTTTTGCTATTGCACGGTGTGTAAATTATTGCATACTTTTGAATTCACCATACAATGTATTAAATCATTCACAAAATAATGCACAAATCAATTCATTATCAACCACATAAATCTGTAGGATGTTAAGCAAAAAGGAGCTAAAGAAATTAAGAGATGGCTTGCCGAGGGGCTGGAGGGAGAAATTAGTGGAGCAAAGTGGGAAAAGTATTTCTATGGTTGAGAAGGTACTTTTTGGCGCAGATGGGAAATATGATGCCGAAATTATCCAAAAAGCGATTTCGCTTAGAGATGAAAACCGCGAATCTAAAAAACAAGAACTAGAGGCTTTAAAAGCACAGTTATAATGGAAATTATCCACCCTGCCATGTTCGATCGTTCATCCGAGTTTTTCTCAACCGGTACTGGCGCGCACGAGCTTTGTGGTGGTTTAGTGGTTTCGCACACATGCCTTCCTGTTGATTATTGCAAGTTGTTAGACAGCGCCCTGATTAACAATGCAGAGCTAAGCAAATGCCTTGATGATTGGCAGATAATGCTTGCCGAAGCTCGCCGGCATAAGTTCTACCAGTGCAATTACGCTGCCTATGATCACAAACCGGATGTCTGCGAAGATGGGTCATTGGGGAAGCGGGAATATGTTCCCTGTTCCGAGCGTGGCAATTGCCACCACGAAGGCCGTTTTTGCAAAATCCCGTTTGGGCTTACTAAAAAAGAGCGTGATGTACTGGTGCTCATCGCAAAGGGGAGTTTAGATAAGTGGATCCAAGAGGAATTAAATATTTCTGAAAATACGCTTCGCTTTCATAAAGACAATATCCGCAACAAGACTGGCGCTCAGCGCAAAGCAGATCAAGTTGCAATAGCTTTTCAATACAATATGGTGTAAACAAAGCAAGCCCCGGTACTGGTAATACCGTGGCTTGCATTAAAACTTGTATAAAATGATTCAAAGTTATCAACGGCCGATAGCCGGAAATGTTTTTCCGCAGGCTGAAATCCTTACTCCTAAATCGCTTATTGAAAAATTAGCGAAAATCTGCGAATCGCGAGTTTATGCCGTGAACGCTTATCCAAACTCTCCCTTTGCGGCTCTAAAACTTAATTCCATTGGCGTTATCCGCTTCGAGCTAAAAAATGCACGTGCCGCTTTACGCGATAAAGAGCGTGTTAAAATTTGCCTGTCGCTTGAAAGGTATTTTTTAAGGCTGGCTCCTGCTTCGGTTCGTGCACGCACTAATTATTATCAACTAATTGAACAGCTAATGGGTGCATGTAATTCATTCCTTAAATATCAAGCATCATGAACCTGGAAGCATCTAATGAAATGATAGATCGGATTGGAGCTATAGATTACGATATCTATCTCATGATCCATTTACAAAAAGAATATAGCAAGCAATGGAAGCTGATGCAAAAAATAAACTGGCGCATGCGCAATCTTAAGGAGGAGCGCAATTTTATACGTGAAATGCTTGAAGCAGAAATGCTGGGCTTTATAGAAATAACCCAAGCCCTGGAATGCTTGGGGCTTGCCAAATAATTTAACCAGCGTAGTTCTTTATGCCCCTTTTTAACAGGCTCGTTTAGGGGCTTGCCAAGCCGGTAACGCTGCCGGCAAAATTTAATTGGATATGAAATATAACTTTAAAATTCTATTAAGCTCTCCAGGTGATAACGAACCTGTTTTATACTACAAAAGAAGCTATTTGTTTGAATGGGTGGCATTGCTTGCTTCTGCACGCCATTACTATAACCTGCGCAAATTGGTTGCGCTAAAACTTATAAACCTGCACATCCAAATAGAAAAATTAGAACAATGCTAATATTATTGATCATCAGCTCTTTTACAGGCATTCTTGGTGCTGCCATTGTGTACAGCGACTATCAGAACTACCAGCGCAAGCGGAAAGCTTACAAAGACTATAAAAAGGGTTCTATTTTAAAAAAGCAATTATGAGCTGGCACCTTTCTATAGCAGTTAAACAAGATCTGGAGAAGCTTGCAAAAAACCTTCCTCCCCTTTCTACCGGAAAGCGCAAACGGGTTTTTAAGCGTGGCGCTGTATTGCTAAAGGCTAACCCCAAAAAGGTAACCGAAGGCGGCAAGCCGCTCAACCCGAACCAGGTGTACACCGTGCAAGAACTGATCACGGTAGACCATTTCAAAAAATTGCAGGAAACCTACGTTGCCAGTGGCTGGGAAGGCGTAAAAGCTTATATAGATGCCGTAAATGCACATGCCACCAAGGCAGTGGCCAAAGAAAATAAAAAGCGGCTCCCCTACTACTGGCTGATCGCAGCACTGCTGCTCATCACATTGCTTTATTACTTTTTTAAACACTAAACATAAAACAAAAATCATGGCAAAAATTGAATTGAAGGGCTACGTGCTCGCTGTTAACAAGCCCGATGAAGTTGGCGAAAAAAAAACAATGAAACAGACGGTGATTTTTAAAGTGCCGGGCTATGTAGACCAGTTTGGCGACAAGGTTGGGCAGGATGAAGAATGGCCACTTGATATAATAGGCGAAAATGTAGTGAAACTGGGGCTTACAACTGCTGCCCAGGGCAAGAAAGCAAAGTGCGTGGTTTACGTTGGCGGACAGAAATACATGCGCAAAGCTGATAATGCCGAAGGCTGGGTGATCAATGCCCGGCTGCACACAATAGAATTGCTAGAAGGCAATGCAGCAACTGCGCCAGTGGCAAATGCTGTACCTCCAACAACTGGAAAAACTTGGTAAGCATGAGTAAGTACTCTGTTTTTAACGTAGCTGTTCAGGTTGAACAGATGCGCAATGCTCAAAAGCTTTATTTCCGTGAGATATCTAAAGCGAAAAAAAGCAGATCGCCTGAAGATTTTGCAAAAGCTAAAGAGGTTTTGAAAATCTCAAAGCAATTGGAAATTTCTGTAGACGATACAATTTCTGAAATAATGAGCGAACAACCCTCAAACTAAACTAAAACATGAAAAAAATAAAATTTCCAACATATGATCAAATTAAATCTAAGGCTGAAGATCGTGCAAAATGCGTCTTGTCAGCTGAGGATTACAAGTCTAACGGAGCAGCTGTATTATCGATTAAATCCGATTTTTTTGCTGGTGTAAATTACCTCACCAGCTTCTTAAGTGACCCGGGTGAACGGAGGCTTAGACCTAAATTAAAGTTTGAAGACTGGGGCTCAGTAATGGAAGATGTTTTGCAATATACATTCAACAAAGAAGTAAAAATAAAGCGAATGTGGAAGCAAGATTGGTGCTGGTATTTTCAATATCATAACGGCGCTTATGATGTTTACCTAGCTGTACCTAAGCACATCTCCGATACTAAATACTTTCACATAATTGACGGAAAGTTGAATGTTTTTTACGAGGAATTTAACAATTCAGCAAACCGGTGGGAGTTTCCCCTAGATCGAAGAGACATAATCAACCATTATGAAGGTGTTTCATTTGACGTTATCGAATCATATCGGTTTGTTGAAGCATTGCGGCTTCAGTATATCAAAGTGAAAGGCCTAAAGTTTAAGGAGGCTGAATCATGACTTTTGAAAACGATTTAATAGAGAAGCCTCAAAAAGAGGTTTCTTCTATCAAAAAGCAGCCTCGCTACTTTAGCCATATATCGCACACGCTTACTACTAAAAACCAGTTGGAGAAAGCAATTAATGAATTTTTAAACGCTAACAATCAACGCGTAATTGATGATATAGAAGATTTTAAAAAGCATGTTCTTGAAGGTATTAATGCGCTGAATGAAGCCAACAAGCGCTGTGCGCCAAAGAAAGTAAGCTGGTGGGAAAATGGCAATGAAGGCACCATCATGCTGAGCGGTTATAATGTGTGCAACTTTTATTTGTATAAGGAAATGGAGGTGGAAAATGGCTGAAAATGTAGTAGCATTTAATAAGCTCACTAGTGAAATATTTAAAGAATTTATTCGGGCAACCGGCAAGCATCCAAATTTTCCAAAAGATGTAGTGTACCAAGCTGCTGTAGTAGCCGAAGAGAACGGAGAAGTAATGCGGGCTTCTGTACAATATGCAATGGAAGGAGGCAATATCAGTGAGGTTCGCAAAGAATTGATCCAAACAGGTGCAATGGTTTTTAGGATGCTGATGAATTTACCGGAAGAAAAAGAGGCTCAATGAAACAATCTTATATTACCGTAACCGATCAATTTTGTGGAGCTGGTGGCAGCTCGCAAGGCGTTTGCCGATAATAAAAAGTTTATCATGAACAACCAAAAAGACTACATCTCCATCCACCCAAATATCACCTGCCCTTACTGCAATATCAAGCAAACGGGTTTTGTCCAACGGTTTAATTACTACACCGAAGAAATTGTGGCTGAGGATCTAGTAAATGGCCATACTATACAAGCCATTAAATGTATTTGGAACAGGTGCCGCAAATTAATAAGCGGCAAAGAACTTGAAAAAGCAATAGAAATAAAGATCAAATATCCTTCAGACATTCCACGCTAACCTGTATGCAAAAATTTTCCTGGGTAAAAGGAGGGATTAAAAAGCTGGTGCCATCTGCCGATATCACCATTGAGAGAGCTGTAGAGCTTATCGGCAGCGATTTGTATAAAGAACCAGTAGAACAGTTGCGAGCAGCTACAGATCCATCGGTTAAAAAAGTGCTTAAGAATGCGCTGGATTACTTTATGTTTTCTGGCACGTTCAAAAAGCGCCTTTCCGAAAGCCTGATAAAACATTCCGGATTGCTCTGCATCGATCTGGACGATGTAAAGGATCTAGTAGCTCGGAAAGCCATGATCTGCACATTGCCCTATGTGCATTGCTGTTTTACATCCCCAACCGGCACCGGGCTAAAGGTTATTCTCCGTATTGATGATAAAAAGCATCTTGAAAGCTTTATCCAGGCTGAACAAAACTTTAGCGGCTTTGGGCTAGCTGTGGATAAGAGCGGGAAGGATGTTGTCCGGGCTTGCTTTGTGAGCTATGATCCTGAAATTTTTTACAACCCAGATAGCGAAATCTTAAAGGTTCTCGACGAGCCTGCATCGGAGGCGTTAACACATCTCGGGGGTACTGGAAATTTCCCCCAGCAAGATTCTCAACAAAAAGCTTTATCCGCCAGCGAGCAATTTAAAAGAAATAAAGACTTAGCTCGCGTCTTGTATTGTGTAGAGCAAATTGAGAGAGAGCAGTTTGATATAACAGACAACGATTATGATGACCGTAGAGATGTCGGATTTGCGCTAAGCTCGTTAGGCGAGGATGCAAGAGAACTATATCACAGAGCAGTTCAATTTAACGATGCATATGATCCTCAAGACGCTGATTATAAATTTTCGGATGCTTTAAAAAATTCGCGATTTAAGACTCCCGCAAAATTCTTCGCACTCTGCAAAAACCACGGGCTGTTAATATCCTTACCCAAAACTATTGACGAAGCTAAAAAAGAACATTCGGCATTAGATATCATCGGAGACCAAAACTCCGCAGATAACTTTTTGATGTATGGCATTTGGGAAGAAGATGGCATTTATTGGGGCTTGGGCAAGAACAACGACCGGTACCAGCTTTCCAATTTTAAAATGCGCATCCTCTACCACGTTCAAACCAGCGATGAAGAAGCATATAGGCTCATCCAGATCAAGAATGTTTTCGGCTTTGACAGGATCGTAAAAATGAACACGGACGATTTTGTTTCGGTAGGATCATTTAAAAAAGTGGTAGCCCGTCAGGGAAACTTTATTTGGAAAGGCGGCGACCCGGACCTGTGCAAGCTTCAGGATATGCTGCAACGCGAAGAGCGCCCTACCGAGCTTATCAGCCAGCTGGGCTACAACAAGCGCAATAACTTTTATGCCTGGGCAAATGGCATTTATTGCTGCAATGAAAATGAATTTAAGCCTGTGGATGATTGCG
>JAYVNR010000091.1:0-2025 GCA_043758305.1 Pedobacter sp.
GCATCCATCGTCTATCACGAAACTTTCTGTTAGCTCGGCTTCGGGGAAAGTTTTTCATGCCCCGCTCGGCTTGGGCGGATTCGGCATAAGCCGATATGCCTTTGATGCCTTGCTATATAAAAAAGCAATTGCAGAAGGCGTGGATTTTATCCTCGGCGAGAAAGCAACTGATGTTCTATTTCATGACAACCAATTTAAGATAGCTCTTTCCGGAAATCGCGAATTAAATGCCGGCCTTGTTATCTGTGCACATGGCAAGCGTTCAAACCTCGATCAAAAATTAAACCGTAGCTTTTTTTATGAACGAAGCCCTTATGTAGGCGTCAAGTATCATATTCGTACAGATTTTCCATCCGATCTTATACAATTAGATAATTTTGAAGGCGGGTATTGTGGAATTGTAAAAATAGAAGGCGATAAACATTGCTTATGCTATTTGGCCAAAAACCAGCTTTTAAAAAAATATGGCAGCATACCAGAGCTTGAAAAGCAGATTCTTTATAAAAATCCGCTCCTAAAAAAACATTTTACCAATTCCGACTTTCTTTTTGAGAAGCCCGAAGTGATAAATGAAATCTCATTCAGGCAAAAACCTTTGGTTGAAAACCATATTTTATTTTGTGGCGATGCAGCGGGGATGATCACGCCTTTGTGCGGAAACGGGATGGCTATTGCTCTCCGCTCAGCAAAAATCTTAACAGAAATAATTGTACAAAACCCCAATTTTTCAAATTATGATGCCCGGCTTTCAATAGAAAAATTGTGGGCCAGATCCTGGACAGCTCAGTTCTCTTTCCGGATAAAATCTGGCAGGATTATACAGCGCTTGTTCTCTAATTTAAAAGTTAGCGAAACTGCCGTTTCTTTGCTAAAGCATTCTCCAGGCCTTATAGATGCTTTAATTAAAAAAACTCATGGCAAACCTTTTTAATCTTAATTTGCAATGTTAAACAGCCCCTAAATAATGAAGCTTTCTGTATTGGTATTTATAAATGCACTGGCTGTAGCCCTGTCGCTTGGAATAATAAACTTCTATTTTCAGCATAATTGGTATTACTTGCTGGTTACTTTTTCAGTTACGCTAATAATAAGCTTCCTTGTTTTTTATTACCTGATAGAGCGCTACGTGTACAGTAAAATCAAACTTATTTATAAGCTTATCCACAACTTAAAATTAGGCAAAGACCTTAAAGATGCTTTAGGCGAATATGTTATAAGCAGCGACCCATTGTACGATGTAGAACTTGAAGTAAAAGAATGGGCCAGAGATAAAAAATCTGAAATAGATACGCTAAAAAAACAGGAAGAGTTTAGGAGGGAATTTCTTTCTAATATTTCTCATGAGTTTAAAACCCCTCTATTTGCAATCCAAGGGTACATTGAAGCAGTTAAAGAAGATGGTTTTAATGATGTTGAGCTTGGGCACAAGTTTTTAGCCAAAGCATCGCGAAACCTTGACAGGCTTAGCTTCCTGATAAAGGATTTAGATGCAATTTCTAAATTAGAAAGTGGCGAAGTGCCCATAAATTATGAAAAGTTTGATCTTAGCAAGTTGATACATGAGGTTATTGAATCCCTTGAAATAAAGGCCAGCAGCTATAAAATAAACCTTTTATTTAAAGATAAGTACGGCAGCGAAATTATGGTAAATGCTGATAGGGAGAAAATACGGCAGGTATTGGTTAACCTGATAGACAATTCATTTAAGTACGGCAAAGAATACGGCACCACAGCGATCAAAACCTTCGAACTGCATGACCAGATTTTAGTTGAAGTAACAGATGATGGTACTGGCATAGAAGAAAAATACCTGTCCCGTTTGTTCGAAAGGTTTTATCGTACCGATAAGAGCCGTTCCAGGCAAATAGGTGGCTCCGGGCTTGGTTTGGCAATTGTAAAACACATCATAGAAGCACATCTTCAAACCATTACCGTTAGGAGCACGGAAGGGTTAGGCTCAACATTTGGCTTTACGCTTGAACACATAAAAAAGAATTTTATCCCAATTGAATAAAACAAATAGCT
>JAYVNR010000092.1:0-2025 GCA_043758305.1 Pedobacter sp.
AAGCGGGGTTTGGTTTGTTTATAAATCTAAAGAATTTGAACCTATGCCAAAACAAATAGAAGCAGAGGCATTTGAAGAAAGTGCAGATAAAAACTTAGAAAAACACAATCCTATTTAACTATGAAAATATTATGGATATATCTGGCAATATGCGCTTTGCCATATTTCGCAAACGGACAATCTACCATACAAGATAGACCTGTATTCGCAAGAGATAATGTCAATGCCGTTTTATGGCAGCAAAAGTCAGGCGAATACAGAGCTTTGGCATATCAGGCATATAATCTGGCGCAATTGCGCCTTGCCCAATCCTTTGCAGTTCCTAGTAAAAAACCACGCTGCGTTATTGTTGATATTGATGAGACAATATTAGATAATTCAGCTTTTGAGGGATATGAATTGCATAATGGCACAAGCTATAACCAGAACGATTGGTTATTGTGGACATCAAAAGCTATCGCTGATACAGTACCAGGGGCGCTTGGGTTTTTAAAATATGCAGCAAAAAAAGGCGTGGCAGTATTTTACATTACAAATAGAGGGAATCCGGAATTAGAAGCTACGTTAAAAAATCTTCAAATTTTTAAATTTCCATTTGCTGATGCAAAGCATGTGCTGGTAAAAGACAATACTTCCGATAAGGAATCGCGGCGCAAGCAAGTAGCAGAAAAGTATAATATAGTTTTGCTATGTGGAGATAACTTAAATGATTTTACTGGCTTTTTCTACCTAAAACCTCAGGATGAGCGCAATGCCGCAGTTGATAATATGCATAACCGCTTTGGCAAACAGTTTATTGTATTGCCTAATCCAATGTATGGAGATTGGGAACCACCAATTTATCAATATAAAAAAGGATTGACTGAACAGGAAAAAGCAGATCTGCGCATGGGTTCTCTAAAAGATTTTTAATCCTATATTGAGGAAGGTTTCCCCAATATGGGCAAAATCAACATCACTAAATAGTTTAAAGGTATTTGTATATTGAAATAACGAAGGTTTTTTTAGTTGGTGCCAAATTTGACAAAGATCTGGCATGAAGAAAACCTTACTAATTCTCACATCTATATTATCGCTTAGTTTAGGTTTACGTGCACAAAACAATTACCTTAACTGGATGCTGACGGCTCAAGCGGGCACAACCAGCAATATCAACACTAACTATCACACAGCTTTGTTATGGGGCTTTAAAAACGATGCTGGCCAGCAAATATCTATAGGCCCAGTAATTAAAGGGTTTATGAGCAATAACCATATAGAAAACCTATTTGGAGCAAGGCTTTATTCCAAAGTAAATTTGGTAAATAATATAGGCTTATACATGCAAGGCGACTTGCTTAAAACAAACTTGATGCATCCTGGATTTGATGGCATTTCATTGATAAAAACAACGCCTAAGCTAGAAACAAGCATGGGCATTGAGTTTGTAGTTTTGAATAATTTCTCTTTAGGGGGTGGATATAATTTTCAAGAATATAATCCTGTGAAGAACTCTAAAACAGGAACAATGAATTTACGGGCAGTATTTAATTTTTCACTATCTGGCAAAAATTATTAATGGCAATGCTCTTAAAGGCTGTTATGCATGCATAGCAGCCTTTTTTTTATATACGCCTAAATAATACAAGCTTAATTTTCAATTTCCCCAAACAATAAAAAGCATATGTTGTTATGACTTCGGTATAGATAATTCCAACTCATATTGACTTTATCTATAGTTTATTATTTAATCTATATGTTATTATTTCATTTAAACTAAAGATGATAGCATTTTTTTAGGCATAATAGAATAATACTGCATAACATAACTTTTAAGAGCTTTTATAGTATGGCAAAACGCATACTCATTTTCGACGACGATATAGATATACTTTCTATTTGCAGTTATATTTTGGAAGAGCAGGGCTGGGAAGTCCATACCTCGACGAATTGCAATGATATTTTAGAAAAAACGCGTAATGTGATGCCAGAAGTTATCATGATGGATAATTGGATTCCCGATTCGGGAGGAATAATTGCCACACA
>JAYVNR010000093.1:0-6486 GCA_043758305.1 Pedobacter sp.
GTCCTTTTACAGGAAACAGGTTTTACCGGATTTTACCTGCGCACAATTATCCCCGGAAGGGTGGAAATAGCCGACAAGCTTGTCCATATCAGTTCGCATCCCGAGCAAATCTCAGTAATGGATGTAAACCACATCCGTTACCACGACCCTAATAATAAAGAATGGCTGCAAAAGCTGGCAAGCCTTTATGAACTTACATTGGAGTGGCGGCAGCGCTTTGAGAAAATGTTGCAAAAGCTATAAGCACCAGATAATATTTTAGCTTTGCCCACCTAAAAATAGCATCTTTTCCTGATACATTCTATGCAAAATTTTTTAACCAGATTGATTTTCTGTTCGGTATGCTTTTTGTATGCGAACCTGGTTTTTGCACAGCAAAGTTTGTATAATGATATCCGTTTGGGACATTCTGTAGCGTATTTAGGCAAATTGGTTGATCAGAAATCAATCAGCCACCAGCAGAAGGTTATGCAAATGCAACAACAAATTGAAAGCCAAAATCTGCTAATTACTAATAATGATCGCTCGCGGACTTTGATGATCATAGTGTTGGGATTTGCCTTGTTTGTAGCAGCTATTTCATATCGCAATAATGAAAAAAACAAAAAACTTATTGGTATAATTTCGGCTCAAAAGCATGAACTGGAAATAGCGGTACAGACAAAAGACCGGATTTTTAGCCTGATAAGCCATGATATGCGTGCGCCTGTTAGTACCATGATAGCCTTTACACAATTGTTAGAGTATGACGAAGTCCCTCAAGAAAACTTGCGCAAATACACCATACAACTTAAAAAATCTCTTAATCATACTTCTGTGCTTATAGACAACTTATTGAATTGGTCATCTAGCCAAATGCAGGGATTTAAGCCTTTTTTAGAAATATGTGATATAGGGCTGTTAGTTACAGATGTTATCAGCACGCTTCAAGCCCAAGCATCAGCTAAAAAGATTGTCATAGTCAACAACATCCCTTTGGGCATGCTTATAACTGCCGATATTAACATGGCGCAGCTTGTGCTGCGGAACCTGATCAGCAACGCAGTAAAATTTTCGTATGAAGACGGGGCAATTGATTTAAACGCAAAAGCCTATGGGGACAAGGTTGAATTGAGCGTGTATGATAAGGGTATGGGCATGTCTGAAGAACTGGTAGAACAGTTCAATACTAACAGCCAACTGCAATTTGTGGAAAGCACACTTGGTACTCATAAAGAAAAGGGCACCGGGCTGGGCTTAGTGCTTTGTAAGAACTTTACAACTTTAATGCAGGGCGAAATTTTTGTTGAAAGCCAGGAAGGGCAGGGCACTACATGCTATGTTGCACTCCCAAATGGCAGCTGATTTATTCGCCAGAGCGTGAAAATACCCTGTCATTTACCACCCTGTCAACTAATTCTTGCCTGTAAACGGCGCTGAGCGGTACAACCTGCCTTCCGGATAAATGTGCCTCTGTTGCAGTAATGGTAACAACATGATCAACATTTACTATAATTTGTTTGTGGATACGCATAAAACCCCAATTGGGCAGTTGCTTCTCCAGGTTTTTAAGGTTAACAAGGGTAACGTGCATATTTTCAAGGCTGAAAATTTTTGAGTAATCGCCAAGGCTCTCGATATATAGAACTTCCGAATAACGAAGCTTGGTAATGCCTTGAGTTTCTTTGATAAAAAAATAGTCGGCAGAGCTGTTGTTCTGCATTTGTAAAACCTGATCGGGTTTGTGCGCTGCCAAGCCATTTGTTTTGCTTGCAGCTTTCTTAAGCTCGAGATATTCTATTGCTTTGTTGGCTGCTTTGTAGAAGCGTTCAAAAGTTAATGGCTTAACAACAAAATCCACAATATCGAGATTGAAACTTTCTACTGCATACTCTGCATGGGAAGTAATGAACACAAAAACCGGCGGGGTTTTCAGTCCTTTTTTCAGCGCTATCCCGGTAAGATCAGGCATATCGATATCGGAAAAAACGATATCGATAGTATTTTTTTGGAGTGCAATAGCTGCTTCATGGCCATCTGAACAAACAGCCACAATTTTAATGCTCCCCAATTTTTTTAAATAGCTTAAAATTAAATCTCGGTCAATCAGATTGTCATCGGCAACGAGGCAACGATAGGTCATTCGGTTTAGTATGGTGGGATAAATATATAAAAAATTAGCTCATCGATTAGTTAGGGTATTTCATCTATCACAATAGGGGCTACATCAACTAGTACGAAAAAGATTTTTTTTAGTTCACACATTTATAGTCGCTTGTGGCAGGTGTCCAGGCCTTGAACCTATTTAATCATTTAATATGAATCAAAAACTTACGAGATTAAAGCAAGTATTGCTTACCCTGTTTTTGGGTACAATTCTTATTTGCCTTGGTGCTTCTGGTGCTCATGCGCAAACTACCGATCTTCCAAAGGATCACCCAATTAAAATTGCTGCACCGCACTTGCCACTATTAGAAAGGCATACGGGCGAAGGGCAGGCTTTCTATGGAGAAAAATTTGTTTACAAATCAGAAAGCCAGGTTAAAATCAAGGAATGGGCAGGTGCTTACCCAGCGGAGTTGGAAGCTTATAAAGTTGCTATTGAAAAATACTTAAAAGACACAGATCCTGCGACTTTATCTGAGACTGCGAAAGAAACATATTATGACCTGAAAGCGCAGTCAATGCTTATCAGCCAGTTAAACTAACTTAAACTCTATATGAGCATGAAAAATTTTACTAAAATGTTTAAGCTGATTGTTGCGGTGGTATTTTCATCTTTCGCAAGTATTTCGGCAATTGCACAGTGCGTTACGCCTGTAATTACCTCTATCAGCAATACCGGTCCTGTATGTCCGGGAGGCACACTTACGTTGAAAGCTACTGGAACTGTAGGTGGAGTATCTTCATCAGCTGTGAGAATGGCTGGAATTGGCGGAAACCAAGGGAACCGGGCGTTTGATCAGGTATTCTCTTCTGGCGATCGAGCCGGCAGTATTGCACGAATAAGCAACGCTCAATTTGATGCAATATTTGCGACTAAGCCTGATAACGCATCTAAGGCCGCAGCAATAAAGGCTGTATACGACGTGTTGATGTTCACCTGGGCTTCTCCAACAGACAATAATATCAATTGGGGCTTAATTACCGCCTATCTAGCAACCGGCGGAAGTGTATTTGTTGACGGAGATTATGCAAACGTTGTGCGCCTAAACGACGGAACGCCAAATAGCGTGGTCGGGGTTAGTGCCGGGACAACTGGAGGATGCGGTTACACTATTGTATCGCCAGCACCCTTTCCAGCTCTAGTAGCTAATGGCGTTAATGGATGTTTTGCGAATGATCACTTGTATATTCAAAGCTTTCCATCATGGATGTCTTCTTATATTAAAGTAGGGGCACGTGATCTGGCTGTAGCAGGAATTTATCCAGGGGGAAATCATGGGCGGCTAATCCTTCAAGGCCCAGATCAGGATTATCACGCTAGCCGTTCTGGTGGTCCAGGAAGCATCGAGCGGAATCAGTATCAGTTTATACTGAATCAAATGGATTTCCTGACAGCTAACCAAGCTGGTTTTACCTGGACAGGCCCAAATGGATTTACTTCTAATGAGGCGAGCCCGGTTCTTACAAATGTTACTCCTGCAATGGCGGGCACTTATACCGCGATCTTAACAAACTCTAATGGCGGCTGTTATGCAACTGCTACTACAGAAGTAGTTGTTAATACTGCGGAAACTCCTACAATTACAGCTTCTGGAAAAACTGATCTTTGCCCAGGCAGCACTGTAAAACTTACCGCTAGTGCGGGCTTATCTTACCTTTGGAGCAATGGCGCAACCAGCCAAAGCATTACCGTTGGAACCTCAGGATCATATAAAGTTACTGTTAAAGGCAGTAACACATGCTCGGCTACATCGCTAGCGACAATTGTTAACGTAAACAATTCATTTTGCAACCAGGCACCTGTTGCTATCGCGAAAGCCTTGACGGTTTCAGCAAGCAGTGATTGTAACGCTACAGCCTCGGCTTTAGATTTCAATAACGGTTCTACTGATGCAGATGGAGATGCTTTGACTTTCACCGTTTCTCCTTTTGGACCATATGCACTTGGCACTACACCTGTTACTTTAACTGTAACAGATACAAAAGGCGCAAGCAGTTCTGTTGCTACGTCAATAACTGTGTTAGATAAAACTGCACCAGTTGCTCCCGTGCTTGCTGATGTAATCGGTGAGTGCTCAGCTTCTGCAACTGTTCCTACAACTACAGATAATTGTTCTGGAATTATTACAGGCACAACAACAGATGCTTTAACTTATTCAACTCCGGGCACCCATGTAATCACATGGACTTTCACAGATGCTGCTGCTAATTTCTCGATAGCTGCACAAAATGTAATTATCAAAGATGTAACAGCACCATTAAAACCAGTACTTGCTGATGTAACTGGCGAGTGCTCAGCTTCTGCAACAGTTCCTACAACTACAGATAATTGCTCTGGAATTATTACAGGCACAACAACAGATGCTTTAACTTATTCCACTCCGGGCACACATGTAATCACTTGGACATTTACAGACGCTGCTGGCAATTTCTCGATAGCTGCACAAAATGTAATTATCAAAGATGTAACAGCACCATTAAAACCAGTACTTGCTGATGTAATCGGCGAGTGCTCTGCTACAGTAAGTGTCCCAAATACTTTAGACAACTGTAGTGGCACTATAACTGGTACTACTACGGATCCTCTTTCATATTCTTCACAAGGAATATACTACATCAATTGGACCTTTACTGATGCGGCTGGCAACTACTCTAATGCAGTACAAAAAGTAATCGTTAAAGATGTTACAAAACCGGTTGCACCAGTACTTGCAACAGTAACAGGCGAATGCTCAGCAACTGTAAAAGTTCCAACAGCTACAGACAACTGTGCAGGGCCAGTAGTTGGAACAACCACTGATGCTCTGACTTATTCAGCTCAAGGCAGCTACATAGTTACTTGGTCTTTCAATGACGGTAACGGCAACATCACTACAGCGACACAAAATGTAATCGTTAAAGATGTTACAAAACCAGTTGCACCAGTTTTAGCTATGGTAACTGGCGAATGCTCAGCGACAGCAACAGTGCCAACAACTACAGACAACTGTGCAGGCACGGTTACCGGAACAACATCTGATCCATTGACTTATACAGCACAAGGCTCTTATGTAATCCACTGGAGCTTCAACGATGGGAATGGAAACATTACTAATGTTAACCAAAGTGTAATTGTAAAAGATGTTACAAAACCAGTTGCACCAGTATTAGCAACTGTTAAAGGCGAATGTTCAGCGACAGCAACAGTGCCAACAACCACAGACAACTGTGCAGGCATTGTTACAGGTAAAACAACTGATGCTATAACATACTCTACTCAGGGCACCCACGTAATTACTTGGACGTTCAATGACGGAAATGGTAACATCACCACCGCAACACAAAGTGTGATTGTTAAAGACGTAACCGCACCAGTTACTTTAGTTAAGAATATCAATGCAACTTTAGTTGGCGGTTCCGTTACCGTTACAGCTGCGCAATTGGACAATGGAAGTTTTGATAATTGTGGTCCGGTTACTGTTACTATACCAGCCACTACCTACTCTTGTGGCGAGTATGGCCCACATAACGTCGTGGTAACAGTTACCGACGCTAACGGCTTAAGCTCAACTGCAACAGCTGTTGTTACAGTTATTGGTGAAACCACCACCAGCACGTTAGCATCGGCTCCAACAAGCACCACCTACACAGGCGGCAATGCCAATAACCTGTACTTAGGCTATGGCGCACAAAGCACTACGCTTAAAGTCACTAATACATATGTAGGCAATGGCAGCGCCCATAGCTACACATATTCATGGACAGGCAATGGCATCAGTATGCTGAGCAGCACAAGTAGTGCAGCGCCCATGTTCACGCCAACAACAGCAGGCACGTACACATTCCTTGTAAAAGTGACCAATGCATACGGCTGTATCAACTATGCAACAATCAACATCTGCGTGAAAGACATCCGCGAGGTAGACAGCAAGAAAGGCGGCTACACTGGCAAAGTATATGTATGCCATGTACCTGGCGGCGATTTGAGCAAAGCCAATACGCTATCGATCAGTGTGAATGCAGTAGACTCGCACTTGGGCAACCACACAGGCGATAAGCTGGGCACCTGCGATCAGCAGTGCGGAACAGCAGCAGGCAATGTGTTAGCAAGCAGTGATGGGCCGACTTCATCAAACGGCGAGAAGGTATCAGTAGCGCTGGAAAGCAAACTGACAGCAGCGAGCAGCAAACTGACTGTATATCCAAATCCGTTTGGCGCACAGACTACCGTATCGTTCACGCTAGCTAACGATGAGGCGAAAGTATCGCTAGACTTGTTCGGTATGAATGGGGCTAAGATCCAGAATGTATATTCAGGAGCAGCGAGCGCAAACAAAGCGCAATCGTTCAGTTTCAGCAGCG
>JAYVNR010000094.1:0-6484 GCA_043758305.1 Pedobacter sp.
GGATGACGGTGATAATTTTTACAGTTCAATGTCCGATAAATTATTATTTTTGTGGGTGTACCTTAGTTTATTTATGAAGACAAAACGCTTTATTAGCCTGCGTTACATTATATTTCTTTTTGCATGTATCCAAATCCTTTCTGCATGTGCCGTAAAAAATCGCCAGGCGATGTTCACCTCTCCTACCGATCTGGTAACTGATACCCTTAAAAACGTGTATGTAGTTAACGATAAACAGCAGGATTCTTACTATAAAATAAAGCCTAATGACCTTTTAGCAATACGCAACTTGCAGAATATCGAGTTTGGAGCTGTGCAATCAGGTTCAAATAGCATAATTGCACAGGCCCCTATTTCCTTCGTAGTAGAGGCTGATGGCACTGTAGCCCTTCCGGTTATCGGCAAGGTTGCGGTAACTGGCCTAAACCGTTATGAGGCAAAAGATAAAATACAGGCTCAATACAAGCAATCCCTCCTTAAAGACCCCATTATAGAGCTTAGCATTGTCAACTTAAAGATCACCATGCTGGGAGAATTTGCCAAACAGGGAAACTTCTTCCTGCAAAA
Organism: Pedobacter sp.; assembly: GCA_043758305.1. Lineage (GTDB taxonomy): Bacteria > Bacteroidota > Bacteroidia > Sphingobacteriales > Sphingobacteriaceae > JAQSWM01. The sequence goes on from JAYVNR010000094.1 coordinate 568, forward strand.
GGAGAATACTTCCTTAATAGAAATGATTGGAGAAGCAGGAGGCATAAACCCAAAAGCGGACCCTAAAACGTTAAAGATTATCAGGGGCGACCGTAAAAATCCTGAAATAATTTATGTAAACCTGCAAAACGTAAACAGCCTCTCAAGCCCCAAGCTTAATTTGCAGAACGATGATATTGTTTATATTCAGCCCACAAAATTCAGCAATGTATCTCAGCGGATACAGGATGTGCTTATTATTGCCCAGCCTGTTCTGCTTATCCTGAATACAGGGCTGATCATTTACAACCTGACCAAATAAATGGATCAAACCCCAATATCTGAACTGAAAAAATCGGGCGTCAAAATTATTGACTATGGCCGTATTTTCCGGATATTATGGAGCAGGTGGTATTGGATAACTGGCTGTATTATAATAGCACTTACAGTAGCTTACATCTATTTATGGTACACTCCACCGGTTTATAGCACTTCGGCTTCCCTTAAATTTGAAGACAAATCTTCGGGAATGGACCTGATTAGCCAAAACAGTGCATACAGTTATATTAAGCCTAATAAATTATTATCCGAAGGCCTGGTAATACAGTCTCGGGATGTATTGCTAAATGCTATATCCCAGCTAGATTATAAAATTTCCTACTTTCTTAAGGGGCGGGTGCGCACTACCGATATATATCCGGTTGTACCGTTTCCCATTGAAACTATCCGGCAGGATTCGCTCAATTTTTATACCGGGATGTTTGATATTGAAGATAGTGGAGAAAATCATTTTTTGCTTAGCTACAGTGCCGGAAAACAGGCAATTGAACACACCTATGCCTATGGCGATATTGTAAAAGTGAATACCCTGTGGTTCCGTGTAAAAAAACCTCAGGCTATAAAAGGCGGTAAGTACAGCTTTAAATTTAACCGAAAAAGCGATTTCTTAGGACGTGCTGGTGGTGGTCTGAGCATGAAAGAAACTACTAAAGGCTCTAATGTTCTTGCCTTGACAGAAACAGACCGCAATCCGGTTTTTGCTGCCGATATATTGAATGCAATTTTGCAGGAATATATTAACTATGATGCCCGGCAGCGCAAAATCTCCGCCTCTCAAACCATCGACTTTATTAACAGCCAATTGAGCGTGCTGGCAGACCGTGTAGAACAATCAGGCTCATCGCTTCAGAAGTTTAAGCGTGCCAATGAGATGATTACCCTCGATAGCAAAACCCAGCTTAGCCTTGGAAAATTTACCCAGCAGAGTACCCAGAAAGATGCTTTGAAATTAGAAGAAATTGCCATTAACCAGTTAGAAGAACAAGTACGGAACAATCGTGACCAGGTTGGGCTAAACTTTAACCTGGAAGGATCGGTTGGAGGGCTTCTCTCGGGCCTTATTACCCAGTTAAATGCCTTAATTGTAGAAAAGGAAAAAAAAGCCACGCAGTTCAATCCCAATTCAGAAGCAGTTCAGAGCATTGACCGCCAAATAGCCGAAACCAAAAGGGCCATCATCAATAATATCCGGTTGCTTCGCGAGCGCAACCAGCGCACCCAGCGATATATTGAAAACCAGATAAGCCAGGCAAAACAGGAAATGAATGCCCTGCCTGCTGCCGAACAAGATTACATAGCCCTACAGGCGAAGTTTGATATCAATCAAAAAGTTTTTCAATTCTTATCGGAAAAGAAACTAGATGCCCAGATCAGCCAAGCTGCTATTGTGCCGGGCGCTACTATTGTTGATGCTGCCGAAGCTCGTTTCAGCCCGATAGACCCTATCCCCAAAAGAATATACACCATGGCTTTACTTGCCGGACTTGGTGCGGGCCTGGGCATTATTGTAATTGTACGCCTGGTTAATCCTTTCATCTACGATACTGATACAGTGGAGATGAACACTACTATCCCGATAATAGGGATTATCCGCAAATATACCGGCCCGGAATCAGATGGCCAACAGATACTTGCGGTAGCCAAGCCTAAATCTGTTTTCGCCGAATCGGTACGTTCTGTGCGCACTAACCTGAGCTTCATGGCTTCAGAAAAGCACAGCAAAGTAATCTGTATCACCTCCGAAATTTCGGGAGAAGGAAAATCATTTGTATCTTCAAATTTAGCCAGTACGCTATCACTTATCGATAAAAAAGTAGTGCTGCTGGCATGCGACCTGCGCAAGTCCAAGCTTCATAAAACGTTTAATTCCACTAATAAAAAAGGCATAAGCACATACCTTTCAAGGCAAAGCACCCTTGAAGAAATTATTGAGAAAACGCCGTATGAAATGCTTGATTTTATCGCTTCAGGTCCTACGCCCCCTAACCCTTCAGAGCTATTGCACAGCCCAAGGCTACAGGAGCTTCTGGATGAATTAAGAGCAATTTATGACTATATCATTATAGATACAGCCCCCGTAGGCCTCGTATCAGATTCTATCGCTATCATCCGTAAATCTGATATCAACGTGTATGTTATACGTTCGGGCGTTTCGCGTTTTAATTCTGCTACCATTCCCGGGAAACTTTCAACTGAATATCATTTAGACAATGTAGTAATAGTGCTAAATTCATTTGGAGATGACCCGCTCCACGGCATATATTACACCACTACGTATAATGGGGGTAATTTTTCGAAATATTATTATGCAGATTATACCGGTTATGCCTATTCGGGTTACTATACACAAGATGATCCTATTATCAGGTGGTGGCAATTCTGGAAAAAGAGGTAACAGTTAGATAGGGGAACAGTTTAAATTTGGATGGCGTTCATCAGGCATACAACAAAAGAGTTAAGCATCACCAGAAAAGAATTTAATGAAAGAGGTATTTAAATGGCACCCCGTTTACACAAACCCCAAGGCAGAGAAAAAAGCTCACCAATTGCTCACTGCCAAAGGAATTGAATCGTACCTGCCCCTTCAAAAAAAACTAAAGCAATGGAGCGACCGCAAAAAGTGGGTTGAAGAACCACTTATCAGCTCGTATATTTTTGTGAACATCCCAGCAAAAGCACAAACCGAAGTGCTTATGACGAAAGGCGTATGCCGCTTCCTTTACTTTTGTGGCAAAGTAGCAACTATGCCTACGCAACAAATAGACAGCCTGAAACTGCTATTGGCCAGCGAAACGGAGCTTGAGATTGCCGGGCATGTGTTTACAAAAGGGCAAAAAGTATATGTAAAAGCCGGACCATTGCAGGGATTAACCGGCGATTTAGTCAATTTTCATTCACAAAAGCGCCTGGTTGTACGCATAGAACATATAAATCAGTCTATATTGGTAGAAATACCGCTTGCGTTTATTGAGCCTTTGGGGCAGGATGTAAGGGTTTTTAGTGGGTAGGGTTTGTTGTCGTAATCCTGAGCTTGTCGAAGGATCGTAATGCGGCAGTCGAATCAGTGCCCCGCTTTAGGATTCCTGCTTCCGCAGGAATGACGGTAGTTTAATGTTATCGTCATCCCGCACTTGATGCGGGATCGTAATGCGTGGAAAGGCAATAAGCCAGGAACAGGCAAGGCGCTTTAAGGTTCCTGCTTTCGCAGGAAGGACGGTAGTTTTTAATATTACCGTCATCCCGCACTTGATGCGGGATCGTAATGCGTGGAAAGGCAATAAGCAGGAACAGGCAAGGCGCTTTAAGATTCTGGCTTTGGCAGGAATGACGAAAATCAGCATAATGTGACTGACGCAGCGAAGCTATGATTACCCGTCATTGCGAGGAGAAGAGCCTGCCCTGAGGCACGAAGGGACGTGGCAATCTCATCTGGCGAAGCAAAAAGATCCTTGATAACATCACGAGACCTCTCCTGTTCGTTATTGCGAGCTTGTCGAAGGATCGTAATGCGGGAAAGGCAATAAGCCAGAAACCTGCAAGGCGCTTTAAGATTCCTGCTTTGCAGGAATGACGAAAATCAGCATAATGTGGCTGACGAAGCGAAGCTATGTATAGCTTGCAACAACAAATTGCTTCGTTCCTCGCAATGACGGTAGTATAATGTTACCGTCATCCCGCACTTGATGCGGGATAGTAATGAAGGGTAAGGAAATAAGCCAGGGAACAGGCAAGGCGCTTTAAGATTCCTGCTTTTGCAGGAATGACGAAAATCAGCATAATGTGGCTGACGAAGCGAAGCTATGAACAGCTCCCAACAACAGATTGCTCGTGCCTCAATGACGGCAACATAGGGAGACCTCTCCTGCCGTCGAGGTGACGGTAAAGAAGCAAAGCCGAAATAAAATGTGCCGAATAGCTGGGATATTATCATCTGATACCGGTACAGCTGTAAAGCTTGTACAGATTAAAGCTATGTGCGACAGTATGCGCCATGGCGGGCCTGATGATGAAGGTGTTTGGACGAACGAAAGCGGCAACATCTGCTTCGGGCACCGCAGGCTTTCCATACTCGACCTAAGCTCTGCCGGCCATCAGCCCATGCAGGCAAACGAAGGGAAACTGTGGATAACATTTAACGGCGAAATATATAATTTCAAAGAAATACGCACAGAATTAGAGAAACATGGCTACACGTTCTCAACCTCTACAGATACCGAAGTAATACTAAAAGCGTATCAGCAATGGGGGACTGCGTCATTTTCACGCCTTTCGGGCATGTTTGCTTTTGCCCTTGCCGACTTGAGCCAGCAAAAAACATACCTTGTACGGGATGCATCTGGAATAAAGCCACTGTATTACGGCATAAGGGGCGAAAGCCTGGTGTTTGCTTCAGAAATCAAAGCCTTCAAATATTGCGGGATACGTTTTGACGAAGATACATCATGGAAAATATTCCTTCTGGCTTTCGGGCATATCCCAGAACCTTATTCTACCTTAAAAAATGTGCACAGCCTAACTAAGGGCCATTATCTGAGCTTTGATCATCTCACAGGCACAACTTCAAAAATCTGTTTTAAATCTTTCAATTTTAGCCCTTCTGTTTCCAGTGAAGCAGATGCACTTGAGCTTGTGCGCAGCAGCCTTTCGGCAGCTATTGAAAGACAGCTAATTGCAGATGCACCTATAGGAGTATTTTTAAGCGGGGGCATTGATTCAAGCCTGATAGCTTTGTTAGCCAACAGGTTTCAGGGCAAGCTGCTTAACACACTTTCTATCAACCTCCAGGAAACTGATTTCAGCGAAAAACGCTACCAGGACCTGGTGACCCAAAAAATAAACGGGCGGCATAACGAGTACTACTTCAGGTACCAGGATTTCGTGCGCAATTTCGATGCTATTATGCAAAGCATGGACCAGCCAAGTACAGATGGCATAAATTCCTGGTTTGTGAGCAAATGTGCACGGGAAAATGGCTTAAAAGCAGTCCTTTCGGGCATAGGTGCCGATGAGCTGTTTGGTGGCTACCCATCCTTCCGGCGGATGAGCCTTATTGAAAAATTCCGCAAAATGCCGGGCGCCATGCTAAAACTCGCAGAGAGCAGCAAAAACATCAAGTGGCGCCGCCTGTACTACCTTAGCTATGGCCACCCTGTGGGCGAATACCTTTTCCTGCGAGGGTTTTACAGCCCTGGCACCATCAGCTCCATCCTTGATGTAGAGCAGCAGGAAATTGACAGGGTGCTTACGTCTATGCCGGTGCCGCCCGAACTTGAAAACCTGCACGGTGGCAACAGGGCCAGCTGGATGGAAACAAATTATTACATGCAGGACCAATTGCTAAAAGATACCGATTATATGAGCATGAGCCACGGACTGGAAGTACGTGTTCCATTTTTAGATGATCTGCTTGTTGATGCGGCCATGCAAATAAGTCCAGAGCTTAAATTTGCCCCCGGGCTGCCTAAATCGCTCCTTATCAATGCGTTTAAAGATGTCCTGCCAGAACCGGTTTGGAACCGGAATAAGATGGGCTTTACTTTCCCTTTTCAGGAGTGGATGCGCCGTTTTGACCCTATTGCAAACCCAGAACATTATACTA
>JAYVNR010000095.1:0-2018 GCA_043758305.1 Pedobacter sp.
TGTGATGAAATCAATATTGCTTTTGTAGAACTTCACCATCCCGGCAGGCAGCGTAAAAACTGCCAGCCTGTTAATGCGCTTATGCGCAAAAAAGCCCCACGATGAACATGTTATAAAGATTATGCTTAAAAAAAATAAAAGGAGCCATCGGTTTTGCACCTTCTAATTTAAAAAGAAAACTCAAAATAATGCCCATTTATCAATAGAAGTAGTTGAGGGATTAATTTTATTTTGTGCTTGTATTTTATAATTTATCGCCCTATATTTGTAGTCCTTAAATAAAAATACAGAGAAGCTAAGAAATGGCAAATCATAAATCATCCATAAAGAGAATCAGGTCCAATGCAGCTAAGCGTTTGCGTAACCGTTACCAGGCTAAAACCACCCGTAACGCTATAAAAAAATTGCGCAGCACTACAGCAAAAGCTGATGCAGCACCGCTTTTAATAAAAGTAATCTCTATGCTTGACCGTTTGGCTAAAAAGAACGTTATCCATAAAAATAAAGCTTCTAATAATAAGTCTAAGCTTACCAAATTTGTGAACAAGTTAGCATAAGCAATTCGTTAAAAATATTAAAGCCCTCGTCCTTTCGGTCGGGGGCTTTGTTTTTTGGATATATTGAAGGCTGAAATAGTAGCGTTTCAATAATTGATTTTAAAAAGATTGTTATATGAATTCAGGTCTGTAGGCTGATTCACTTTGTTATTTCATTCCCTCTGATTCTCTTTCTCTGACTTGAAAAGCAGGCAGGATTTATCAGTAGTTAGTAAGCTACGCCTTGGATTGATAAAACAGGATTATCAAATAACCGTCTCACGTAAATGAATCATGAGACGGCCTAATCAAACTAATATTATTGGATTGCTGGTAAAGAATACTCATAATAATAAGCAGAATAGTTATAAATGTAATTGGTGTCTTCAGCGTATGTATTGTCGTCAAAGCTATAACTAAGTGGAACACCATCTGTATTAATATAACTGAATAAACCGAATGTACCGATTGCTATAACTGCACTGGCTATTTCTCCGGCAGTATCCGCACCCGCATCATCAATCCAAGCTGAAACAGCAACAGCTGCAAGCATTGTGCCAAGCACTACAGAGCCAAATACAAAGCAGGTAACAGACACTGCAACCATAACAGCCGAAGAAATAATACGCCCAATAGTACTTCTCCAAAAAGAACTTAAAAATAAAGTTTGAGCAATATTTTTGTTACTGCTACTCGCTTTAATTGCTGCATTTTCCAATTGAGCTGCAGTAAATACTTTTAGCTTTTTTACAGTCTCCATTGCTGTAACCGCTGCAACCAACATGGTTGTTTGTTCTGTTTTATTTAAATTATTGCTGTTTCCGATATTTCGTGCAAATTTGTCAAGTATGGAAAGTTGACTTTCTTTAATTTTACGATCCAGATCTTTAGTGTCTCCAGTTGTAAGAAAATCAGCCGTTAGTCTATCAGCATTTTTTTCCATTTTATCTATCATGGAATTCATCGCAGCTTTAACATTTGGCGATACTTTCAATCTACCCAGGATAGCTTTTTTGTCGAATATTCGATCTGTATATGTGTCAAAATTAGTGATTAAAGTTTTTGTATCCTCCGTTTCTAAATTTATGTCAGACAATTCAGGCTTATATTCACTTAAAGCATCTATAGTGCCTTTAGCTGCTTCAAGCCCTTTCGATCCAAATCTCTCGCTTATATATCTTAAATAGTCAGCTTGAGAGGGATTCATTTTCTTTAATGAATCTAAGCCTTTAAAGTTCAAATTAAAGCGTGCTGAATTTTTTGAACTAAACCGAAACTCTTTTTCGTTGCTTTGTAAGGTTGTTGCATTAGTTTTTGGATTATTTTTTGTGATTGAATTGACTGAGTCTAGATCCAATTTGTCTTCTTTTTTACAAGCAAAGAGATGTAAGCTTCCCCAAAAACAGGCCACTTAAAAGTAGGATTCTAGCCGCAGCGCAGCGATTGATAGAAAACTATTAGATTTAATTGGCGATATGAAAA
>JAYVNR010000096.1:0-2017 GCA_043758305.1 Pedobacter sp.
TTGAAATTGATGAAACATTTATGGGGGGCAAGAATAAAAACAGACACAACGATAAGAAAGTTGAAAATTCACAAGGCAGAAGCAGTAAAGATAAAACCCCTGTTTTGGGTGTAATTGAAAGGCCGGTATATACTATTGTTGAAAGGCCACATAAAGTTATTCCAGGCAGAACAGTTAAAGAAAAGGTTATAACAAAACCTGCAAGGGTAAGCTGTACAGTTATATCAGACACACAGAAAAATACAATACAGCCCCTAATATTAAACAAGGTTGAGTTAGGAAGTAATGTATATACAGATGAATGGGTAGCGTATAATGGATTAGATAAAAAGTATACACACGAATCGGTTAATCACGCTGGCGGGGTTTATGTTGTAGGTATTGCGCATACCAATGGAATAGAAAATTTTTGGTCAACATTTAAACGTGGAATAGTTGGTATTTACCACTTTATATCTGTAAAACACTTAGATAGATATTGTCAGGAATTTAGCTACAGGTATAATAGACGTGATTTAACCGGCCCACAAAAATTTGAATCTGCTTTGGGAAATGTTGATAATAAAACGCTGCCTTATCTTAAATTGATTGGCAGGCTTACGGCAGCTAAACTGGATTCAATTGCAGAGACATTGACTAAAAACCCTACTGCTCATCCCGATAGCTGGTTAGATGATATTGATGTAAATAATTTGCCTATTTCTTAATATTTTACGTAGCATGCGGAGCGCATGCTACGTAAAATAAATATTATTTGTTACATTTACTTTGTCATGCGCTATGCATGACATTATATTAAATAAACTGCTATACTTATGGGATGGGCAATACCCGAACACACAAGACAATTAGTAAATCAAGCTGGGCTTATATTAAGAGATGATAACGCTAACAATAATTTAGCAAAAGAAGCAGCACTTATTATGATTAATAACTGGAGAACTTGTCACAACTTCCCTTTGAATACTTTTCAGGTTAGGCTTAGAAAAAAGGCAAAAGAGGTTGACAAACATAGCCTTATAGTACAGCGAATAAAACGTTTATCTTCTATCAGGAATAAGCTTATTCGTTTCCAGAATATGAAGTTAACACAAATTCAAGATATTGGAGGATGCAGAGCAATTATGAGCTCTGTAGATTATGTAGATGCACTGGTGGGAATTTATAAGCATAGACAAAGCAGAGGCGTTAAACATAAGCTTTCGGCAGAAGACGATTATATTAAAAATCCTAAACCTTCAGGATATAGGGGTGTCCACTTAATTTATAAATACCAAAGCGATAAAAACTCAAGCTATAAAGAATTAAAAATAGAGATTCAAATTAGATCATTATTTCAACATTCATGGGGAACAGCCGTTGAAACGGTAGATACATTTACATCTCAATCTCTAAAATCAAGTCAAGGAGAAAAAGATTGGACAAGATTTTTTGTTTTAATGAGTGCAGCAATGGCAATGAAAGAAGGAAGGCCCCTACCTCCTAACTCGCCAGATAATTTTGCAGAATTGCGTACGGAAATAATATCGTTAGAGCATAAATTGGCTGTAGAATCTCATTTAAATGCTTTCAGAGCATCTTTAAAAGTATTAGACACAAGTCAAATATTGAAAGATGCACATTATTATTTACTTGAGTTGAATATCACAGATAGGAAATTTAGAATTTACTCTTACAAATCAAATGAATTACATAAAGCATCAGATAGGTATTTGGCTATAGAAAAAGATATATCCGGCAAGAAAATAGATGCCGTATTAGTTTCTGCTGAATCTGTGGATTCTTTAAAACTTGCCTTTCCTAACTATTATCTTGATACTGATTTATTCGTTCAAGCGGTTAAAGAAATTACGGAACGAGGTCAATTATCTCTTCCATTATATTAATCCGCCCCTTGTCCCATCTTGTATATAGTTGCCATTTATTAAAGGATGAATGTAATTACATGCACACTATGGTTTCGATTTTAAATCTTATAACATATTAGTTACACATTTGCTAAATGCTTTTATTTTTG
>JAYVNR010000097.1:0-2017 GCA_043758305.1 Pedobacter sp.
TAAACCGGTGCTGAATATTTGCGGCGCTTATCAAGGGCGAGCCTTAAATATCCATTCTGATCTTCAAAACTAAAAAGCCCCCAGGCATTATCAAAGCGTTTTAAAGCCCGGTTATTAGCTGGCCAAAGGCGCTTTATTTCTACTGCTTCCAGAATAAACGCCATAAGCTCCGTTCCGGTTTCCTGATAAGAAACGGAATGTATTTGGCGCAGAAACTCCTGCTTTTGTCTGCCAGGGCTATTATTCTGGAAATGGCTGCAAACCCGCTTCTTCAAATTTTTTGCTTTCCCAACATAAACTGTTTTCCCTTTGGCATCTTTAAAATAATACACTCCCGGCGTAAATGGAAGTGCTTCAATTTGGTCTTTTGGCAAGTGTGGCGGAAGCGACTGTTCTTTCGATCGCTGGTTCAACGCTGTTTGGATGTGCCCATCCTTGTCGCTTTGCAACATCATACAAAATAGCATCGCTGTAGCTTCAGCATCGCCCATTGCACGGTGCCTGCTCTCTATTTCAATGCCCATTTGCCTGCTGAATTTGCCAAGGCTGTAGGATGGCAGGCCGGGGAATATTTTGCGCCCAAGCCGTACCGTGCAAAGTTTTTTACAGTTTAGCGAATGGCCTGCCTGGAACAGATGATGCTTTAGAAAAGAATAATCGAAATTTACGTTATGGGCAATAAATATTTTATCGTGGATAAGCTGGTGCACTTTTTCTGCCACATCGTTAAACGTAGGCGCAATGCTCACCATTTCATTGCTTATCCCCGTTAGGGCACGGATATAAACCGGGATATCCATGCCAGGATTTACAAGGGTTTGGAAGCGCTCCGTAATGTTCATGCCATCATGCAGCACCACAGCAATTTCGGTAATGCCATTTGCGCTGGCATGGCCTCCTGTGGTTTCAATATCTACAATGGCGTACATCGGTGGGTTTAATCGGGATAACAAATCTACTAAAAACTAAGATAGTTAGCCAAATTATCCAAACTTAAGCCAGCCGTTTCCCTCATAACCAAAGGCAAACTGCCTGGGGTTGATTATTTCTGCCAATATCTCGATGCTATCTACAATGCGTGGACCTGAACGATTAAAATACTGGTTGCCATCTGCAATATAGACTTGCTTATTTTTAACAGCCTGCAACTCGGTCCAGCCGGGAAGATCTAGCAGAAGATGCATTTCCGCCAAAGTTCGCTGGATGGAAAAACCGCAGGGCATTACAACAATAATTTCCGGGTTTTCGGCAAGGATGGAATCAAAATTTATAAAAGGGGAATGTTTGCCATTTTCTGCAAGTACGGCTGTTCCACCTGCTATCTCAACCAGCTCGGGCGTCCAGTTGCCAGCAACCATTAAGGGGGCGAGCCATTCCACACAAACCACTTTAGGCTTTACTTCCTTAAATTTAAGCTTATGGCGGATAATCGCTATGCGCTCGTTTAATTCCTCAACAACATCAATCCCTTTTTGGTGGATGCTGAAGAAATCGGCGGTGGTTTGGATATCCGTAAATATATCTTCCAACACCTTTGGCTGTAGAGAAATAATCTTAGCAGTGTGCGCTAACAGTCCGGAAAGTGCATCTTCTACATCTTTCAGGCTTACTGCACAAACTTCGCATTGTGCCTGAGTGATGATAACATCCGGGGCAAGCTCCGTGATAAGTTTTTTATCGAGTTGATAAATTGATAAAGAAGCTGCCAGGATATCTTTGACTTGGGTATCGATTGCGAGGCTGTCTGCGCCGGGAAGGAATTTTGCTTCAGAACAAACTGGCAATTGCTGTATGCCTTCGGGAAAATCGCATTCGTGCGAACGGCCAACCAGATGTTCTTGTAAACCTAAGGCACAAATAATTTCTGTAGCAGCCGGGAGGAGAGAAATGATTTTTGGGTTAGCCATTTAGATCTTAAAAACCGAAAACCTGTATTCTGTTTCACTGGAATATGTTTCGCCTGGCAATAGTGCAACAGAGGGAAAATCCGGCTGATTGGGCGAATCAGGAAAATGCT
>JAYVNR010000098.1:0-46946 GCA_043758305.1 Pedobacter sp.
GCAAGCTCGGGAAATGATGCAGTGCCTTATTTCAGGATTTTTAACCCATACCTCCAAACCCAGCGTTTTGATCTAAAATTACAATACATTAAAAGATGGGTCCCAGAGTTCAGCGATCCATTTATATATCAAAAACCAATTGTTGAACATAACGCTGCCAGAGAAAGGGCATTGAAAGAATTTAAACTTGCTTTAAACCAATGAGGGCTAAATTACCAGCCCATAAAAACCATCCCTGATCCGCATATCAGCAGTGTTAACCCACCGAGAGCATGCATATAACGTTCAAGCTTTTCTGTTTTTATAAAGGCAAGCCCGTAAAAGCCTATCAGCACCATCAATAACATGCTACAAAGGGTAAAAGCGGTATAAACACCAATTAGCACAAACATTCCATACCACGAATTTTTGGCGGCAGGAAAATACAAGAGTGGTATCATTGGCTCGCAGGGCCCTAAAAGAAAAATGATAAACATTACCCATGGCGTAACCTTATGCCTGTCGCCTGGGCCAACCGCCTGCTCGTGCTTATGTTCGTAAACATACATAGAGCCATCATCGTACATATCAAAATGTTTATGTGGTGTATTGGTTTTGGCTTTATAAAGCCCCCAAATACAGTAAAAAAATCCAAATAACAGCATTGCCCAGCCAGCAATGCCTCCTCTTACAGATTCAAGCCAGCTAACCTTAGAAAGCGACCAGCCTATTGCTGCACCGCCCAGCCCAAGCAGAACCGAGCTCCAAACATGCCCGATCCCACAGAAAATAGTCCATGAAATGGTTTTGCCTAAAGACCAGCCCCGCGATTTGGACAAGGCAATAAATGGCAAATAATGATCTGGTCCGCTAATGGTGTGAAGGCAGGCAATAGCAATTGCTGTGATTATCAGAATTTGCAGTTCAGATTGCATGTTCAGGTTTTTCTGCTGTAATTGGCGTAAGCATAGCAACATCTTTTAATAATTGATGCAACTGCTCGGCTTTATGCCCAAGCACCCGCAGAATGAAAGCATTATCGCTCAGTTTTGATAATCCCCAATTTATGCCAGCAAGCTTTTGTATATGTGAGATTACTGAAGCCATGTTTGCTTTAGCAGAATTGCCGCCAATACATATAAAACTTGCTTGGTGGCTGAAGCCTTCAAGCTGCCCCATTGCATTTACATCAACTCTATGCGGGCTTATCAGCAGGTTTTCTTTAATAAAAAGCCTGCCGTTAAGGAATATTTCAGTTAGGCTGTGGTATTTAGAAAAAAGAAATTCCTCTCCGTTCAGCTTGCGCCCGCAGGTAAGCACCTCGCCCCATTTGAGATTGCTGGTTTCAGTAAGATAAATTTTGGTTTTAGTAGCAAAGCTTGACTTTTTGTGCGGCACGCAAGGGTGTGGGATATAGCTAAAGGAGGCTCCGTTATGAATATTGATATCTATTTGCTGGCTTGCCCCCGATTCCATAGTGAAAAGCCTCTGGTATGACTGGGTTTTCAGTTCTAGCGAACAGCCATCTGCTACATTTATATTTATTAGATATTTATCGCCATCTAATATGCCGGGCGAAGAGCTCATGAGCATCAACTGCAAATTAGAGCTGCTTTTATCTTCGGTGATATTTGCCAGTTTAAAAGGTTGGCTGAAATAAGCATTTTTAAGGTATGTAGAACTACCCCGCAATGCAGTTTCTATATTGAGTTCCGAAATCATCGCCAAAGCTTTGGCTCTTCAATGGCTTCCATCAGAGCATACTTCTTTATCCAGCCGGAAACAGAATCCAGCCCGTCCAAGCTCATCAGGTTGGTAAATACAAAAGGCCTGCCTTTGCGCATAGCCCTAGATTCGCGTTCCATAACGCCTAAATCAGCATGAACGTAAGGTGCCAAATCTATTTTATTGATAACCAGCAAATCGCTGCGGGTAATACCGGGACCGCCTTTGCGGGGAATCTTATCGCCCTCGGCAACATCAATTACAAAGATGCTCAGGTCGGCGAGATCCGGGCTGAAAGTGGCAGAAAGGTTATCCCCGCCGCTCTCTATAAATATAAGCTGGATATCGGGGAAACGTGAAGCCATTTCATCAACAGCTTCCAGGTTCATGCTGGCGTCTTCGCGGATGGCGGTATGCGGGCAGCCACCGGTTTCAACCCCAATGATGCGCTCGGCTGGGAGCAAGCTGTTTTTGGTGAGGAATTCTGCGTCTTCTTTTGTGTAAATATCATTGGTAATCACACCAATGCTGTAATCATCGGCCATTAATCGCGATAGACGCTCGATTAAAGCTGTTTTGCCCGAGCCAACGGGCCCTGCAATCCCAATTTTTATGTAGGTTCTTTCAATCATTAACTGAACAATTTTCTAATTACCTCATCTTTGCCGAGATTAAAATGTTGAGATATTCTGGCAGTAATTGAATTAAGCGTACCTATTTTTAAAGGGCTGTGGTTAGGGATAACTAAGTGGTGTTGACCTTTTTGGTTTGTAGTAAGCATAATATGGCTACCATTTTGCCTAACGGTTTCGTAACCAAATACTTTAAGATGTTTAACAAGGTTTTTGCCTGAGATATCTCTGGGGGTTTTCATAAAGCTATAATCTCATCCTTCACAAAGTGGAGGTGAGCAAATGAGGGAGAATTTTCATCGCTATCAAAATAAAGGCTTATGCCGCTCTTAATATTTTCCTTTAATTCATCTACTGTCTCGCCTTCTGCAAAAATACCTAAGTTGGCCGCCTCTGCGTGGTAGCCGCCTTCCTCGGCTTCGTGCACTAAAAAAGTTATTTCCGTCATATCTCTAAAGTAAGCAAAATTTTTAAAACAGGTTGGCACAAACAGAAGCGAATTTTGGCACAGTCATCCGATGACTTCGAGTCATCGGATGACTCTCTAAGACATGTACAACCTTGAATATAACACTTCATGCTGCATGCTGCGGATATCAAAACCGCTGCAACAAATACCCAACATTTCTTTATCCGGATTTATAGATTTCTCTACCATTTCATGTATTAGGGGCTGCAATGAGAACAATATCTTTTGCCCTTCCACCTGACCTAACGGAACCAGTTTCACGCTGTTAGTTACCATTCCGGCAGCGGCATTGTAGCAGAAAGCGGCAAGTGCTTCGCGTTTTTTGATGTTTAGCGATTGTGCTATTATGCCAAAGGCGATGCAATAATTTCCTGGTAAGTTTTTTGCTTCTACACCTGTTTTAAATGCATTCAATAGCTCGCTTTTATAAAATTCAGAAAACAGCTTTACTAAGCGAAATCCTAATTTGTGGCTTGCTTCACGTATTTCTCTGGGCAGTTTTACTGCCCGGCACTCATCATCAAGCATTTGCAGCAAACCAAAATCATTTGCTAATGCTGCATCGTACGATAGGGAAACAAAAGCCAGATCGGTGTGCAGGATATTTTTAGATAACATTTCTGAAACAAATGTTTCTGCAGTTTCGGCATTGTGCACAATGCCAAGCTGAACATAGGTTTCCAATCCTGCAGAATGCGAGAATCCGCCAATGGGGAGAGCCGTATCGGCAAGCTGCAGCAGGCTTAAAAGTTGGTTCATGATGGATTTGTGAGTTGCATAATTTTAGAAAACAAACTGGAGCCAGATCCATGGGGATGTACTGAAGTTCGCAATGGATTTAGCAATTTCCGTTCGCCTTGTTCAATCATGTGATAGGAAGCTTTTAACATCCGGAAAAGCGGGGCATCGAACGGCACCAGTATTTCTTCATCCTGGTAAAAAAGCGGCAAATGTTTATTTCCTATTTCATAACAAATAGAAGCCATTTCAAACATATTCTTGGGGCTTATGATGATAGCTGCACAAGAAATAATTTCAACAGCGATAATAGTATTATCGTCTTCAAAAAGGATATCGCCTTGCGTAAGATTTTGATTCTCTTTCAGGAATTTCAGGGTTAGCTCCCTGCCCGATCGGGTGCGCTTGTGCAGGATGCGCTTATTAGTTTCGTACCATTCTAGTTCAAGCCAGTCGATGGTTTTATTATGAGGTGGCGATGAAGTGAGATTTGAGGATTTTTGGGTAATGAGCATTATATATTTAAACGATTTATGTCCGCTCTTGCGCTAAAATGGATTTTATGCTTTATAAAACATATCAACCGCTATAAATTAAAACAAAAAATACCGCTGCGCCATTGGCAATACAGAAACTGGCTGGCAGGTAATGTGCACGCCATCAACTTTTACTTCGTAGTTTTCCGGATTTACATCAATTTGCGGAGTGGCATCATTGTGTATCAAATCTTTCTTAGAAATGTTGCGACAGTTATTAACGGGCAAAACAATTTTTTCCAGTCCGTAACTATGTACTTTATTATTCTCTAATGAAATTTTCGACACAAAGGTGATGCAGGTTTTGAACAATGCTTTGCCATACGCACCGAACATGTGCCTGTACATTACGGGCTGAGGAGTGGGGATGGATGCGTTTGGGTCGCCCATTTTACTGGCTATTATCATTCCACCTTTGATGATCATTTCGGGCTTAACCCCAAAAAAAGCCGGTTTCCATAAAACTATATCTGCAAATTTCCCCTCCTCGAGCGATCCCACATATTCTGAAATGCCATGTGAAATAGCAGGGTTGATGGTATATTTAGAAACGTAGCGTTTTACCCGAAAATTATCATTGTCTTTTCCTTCGTCCTCGGACAAAAAACCTCGTTGTTTCTTCATTTTATCGGCAGTTTGCCAGGTACGGATAATCACTTCTGCCACCCTGCCCATGGCTTGAGAATCTGAGCTCATCATGCTGAACACACCCATATCATGCAAAATATCTTCTGCTGCAATTGTTTCGGGGCGAATTCGAGAATCGGCGAAAGCCACATCCTCAGGCACTGATTTATCCAGATGGTGGCAAACCATCAGCATATCCAAATGCTCATCAATGGTGTTAACGGTGTAAGGGCGGGTTGGATTAGTAGATGAGGGCAGAATATTGGGATACATTGCGGCTTTTATAATATCTGGCGCATGGCCCCCGCCCGCTCCTTCTGTGTGGAAGGTATGGATAACCCTGCCGTTAATAGCGTTTATTGTATCTTCCAGGAAGCCTGATTCATTCAAAGTATCAGTATGGATGGCAACCTGAATATCGTATTTATCAGCTACCTTTAATGATGCATCTATCACGGCAGGCGTTGAGCCCCAGTCTTCGTGTATTTTTAAACCTAGCGCACCGGCTTCTATCTGTTCTTCGAGAGGTGCAGTAGCAGCGCAATTGCCTTTGCCAAAAAAACCCAGGTTCATGGGAAATGCATCGGCAGACTGAAGCATTTTTTCGATGTTCCATGCGCCGGGGGTTACTGTAGTGGCGCTTGTACCATCGGCGGGACCGGTGCCTCCTCCGATCATGGTTGTAATGCCGCTGAAAAGGGCATGGTCAATTTGCTGCGGGCAAATAAAATGGATGTGCGTATCAATGCCTCCGGCTGTGGCAATGAGCCCAGCTCCCCCGTGCACTTCTGTAGATGCGCCAATGATGAGATTTTCATCTACGCCATCCATTGTATCGGGGTTCCCGGCTTTTCCTATGCCCACAATTTTGCCGTCTTTAATACCAATATCTGCTTTTACAATTCCCCAATGGTCTATGATCATCACACTGGTTATCACAAAATCGAGCACATTTTCACTGCGGGTGCGGGTAGCGGATTGAGCCATGCCATCGCGTATGGTTTTGCCGCCACCGAATTTTGCTTCATCGCCATAAACTGTATGATCCTTTTCAATTTCAATAATAAGGTCCGTATCGGCAAGGCGAACCCTATCGCCAACCGTTGGGCCGTACATATTAGCGTATTTTATGCGATTGATATTCATTTGATTTGTTTATTTATTTAACCACAAAGGGCACAAAGCCCTCACAGAGATATACAAAGCATTACGTCTTGATCTGTGCGCTTTGTGACTTCCTCAGTGTTCTTTGTGGTTATTTTTCCTTTTAACCACTAAGGCCACAAAGTCCTCACAGAGATATACAAAGCATTACGTCTTGATCTGTGCTCTTTGTGACTTCCTTAGTGTTCTTTGTGGTTATTTTTCCTTTTAACCACTAAGGCCACAAAGTCCTCACAGAGTGAATAAAAATAAATTTCTTTCTCTATCTGTGCTCTTTGCGTATTCCTCAGTGTTCTTTGTGGTGAATTTGCAGTTCAATCTAAGTCTCCATTCACCTTGTTATTAAATCCAAAAACCCTCCTCTGACCTCCATAAGCTACTAATTCCACCTCTTTCTCTTCTCCCGGCTCAAATCGTACCGCTGTGCCTGCTGCAATATTCAAGCGCATCCCAAAAGCCTTTTTTCTATCGAATTCCATCTGTTTATTTACTTCAAAAAAATGATAATGAGATCCAATTTGCACTGGCCGATCGCCCGTATTGACAACAACTATTGTTACAGTTTTTCTGCCTGCATTACATTCAATGGGTTCGCTTTTTAAAATATATTCGCCGGGTATCATCGTATTGGGTTATGAACAGTTACAAGTTTCGTCCCATCGGGAAAAGTTGCTTCAATCTGTATTTCATGGATCATTTCAGGAATGCCTTCCATTACATCCTCGGGAGTTAAAATTGTAGCACCAAACTGCATAAGCTGTGCTACAGATTGGCCATCGCGGGCGGCTTCTTGTAATCGGCTGCTGATCAGTGCAATGGCTTCGGGATAATTAAGTTTCAGGCCACGGGCTTTTCTTTTTTCGGCAAGCTCCCCGGCAAGGAAAAGCAATAATTTCTCAGATTCGCGAGGTGTTAAGTGCATAAGTAAGGGAATGGCCAGTGGTTAAAATATGAATTTTTATATAATTAAGCCAAACGTGCTAAAATAATTAACAAATCAATAAACCAAGCAAGTCATAATACATAGAAAATGAGATGTATTTCACCAGTTTCTGCATTATTAGCAATACTCCTTATATAATCCTTAAGGAAATACCTTCTACAATTTAACTATAAATATTATATTTGGATAACTAACCCGGTTATCCGATCTGTTTATTGATCAATGAAAAAACTTCTTGCCCTTTCGTTCATACTTTCATTTGTGGTGCTGGCATTTATCCGCATGGATGCTGATGACACAGATTTTCCTACCGAAATAGGTGCTTTGCCTTTAAAGGGCCCAGTTAAGGCAGAAGATTCTTTAAAAGTTTCTCTTGGACGATTGCTTTTCTGGGATCCCATACTCTCAGGAAATAAAAAAGTAGCATGTGCCAGTTGCCATAGCCCCCAAAACGGGTATACAGATAATCTGGATCTTTCTATTGGAGTGGATGGTAAAGGAACGGGATTTAACAGATGGTTTGCAGAAGGCAGCAATGGCCATTTTGCAAAAAGGAATTCGCAAACTTTGTTAAATGTTATTTTTAATGGGATTGATAAGACCGGCAATTACGATCCTGCAACAGCCCCTATGTTTTGGGACAGCCGTGCAAAAGGGCTGGAAATGCAAGCAATTGGCCCGCTAACAAACCACGAAGAAATGCGTGGCAACAGCTATGAAGAAAAGACAGCTTTAGACAGTATTGTTTATCGGTTAAATGGGATAAAAGAATATAAAAAACTATTCGAGAAAGCTTTTGGCAGGAAGAACCCTATAACTTCTGATAATATTACTAAAGCTTTAGCATTATTTGAAGGGACTTTGCTTGCTAATAATTCGCCTTTTGATCAGTATATGAGGGGCGATAAAACTGCTATGACCAAAACACAGATTATTGGCATGAAAACCTTTGTTTCTAACGGTTGTGTGAAATGCCATAGCGGCCCAATGTTATCTGATTATAAGCTGCATGTACTTGCAGTGCCAGACAATCCTAAGCTAGATTCGATAGACAAAGGAGCAAATCAAACCAATGCTTTCCGCACTGCATCTTTACGAAACCTGAAATTTACATGGCCATATTTTCATAATGGCTCATTTTATTACCTTGATCAAGCAGTAGCCTTTTACAGGACGATTTCTAATGGCTTAAGCACAAACCGCCGCATCCCGCAAAGGGAAATTGATATTGTTGCAAAAACTATTGCTTTAGCCGGGCCGGATGAAATTGTTGCATTTTTAGATGCCCTAAATGATGGCTCGTTTGATAAAACTGTACCTGCAAGCGTGCCAAGCAAGCTTCCAGTAGGTGGAAATATGAATTAATCTTATTTTAAACTGAATTAGTTTAAAATAATGCAGCTAAATCTTAACTGGATTTCATCTTTTTTAACAACTGCTCTAGCACGCGTGGATAATGCAAATGCTCTAATTGCTGGCCTTTAAATTTGATCATTTCCAGATCATCTGTTTTTTCAATCCTGAACCGTGATTGCTGAATAATTTCTCCTTCATCAAAATGCTCATTTACAAAATGTATGGTAATGCCAGATTCTTCCTCGCCCTTCTCAATTACAGCCTTGTGCACACGGTCGCCATACATTCCCTTTCCTCCAAATTTTGGCAATAGCGCAGGGTGAATATTGATGATTTTATTAGGAAATGCTTTTAAAAGATTCTCCGGAACAAGCCACATAAACCCGGCAAGCACTATTAAATCTACCTCTAGATTCTTTAATAAATTAATAATTCCTGTGGAGTTGTAAAGTTCGTTGCGGTTAAAAATGTGGGTTGGTATTTCAAAATTATCTGCCCGCTGCAACACATATGCATCTGGATTGTTAGTCATTACAATAGCAATTTCGGCATCACGGTGTTTTTTAAAATGCTCCATTATTTTTTGAGCATTTGATCCGGAACCTGAAGCAAAAATAGCAATGCGCTTTTTCAAGGTATTAATGTATTTTACCAAAGATATTATTTTAACAGTATCTATAAACCCCTATAAAAAGAAAAACGAACCCTAATTTAACTTCCAAACAGTTTATTAATTAATTATGTCTGTTAAACAATACCCATTTTATATAAAAAGCACGGTTATACTTTTTGGCATAACGCTGTTGAGCTATGCACTTTTTAACCTTAAAAGCATTTTTTCGCCCTTAGCTTTTGCCATTATTATTGCCATCCTGTTAAATCCACTGGTGAACAGGGTGCAAAAGAAAAAAGTGCCTCATGTATTGGCTATTTCGCTTGCAATACTAACTGCAATTGTAGTGCTTGGAGGTGTATTGTATTTTTTGGCAACACAGGTATCCCGTTTTAGCGAAACTATCCCTATGCTAAAAGAGAAATTTAATAGCTTATCGGTGGTTTTTCAAAATTGGCTGCAAAGCGATTTTGGCATTCCGAAGGAAAAGCAGCTGAAAACCATAACGGATATATCCAAAAATGGACAAGCCTATCTTACTACAGCACTGGGGGATATTCTGGGAACATTTGGATTAATATTACTAGTGCCAGTATATGTATTTATGCTGCTTTTGTACAAGCCGTTAATACTTAGTTTCTTGTACAATGTTTTTTCTGTAGAGCATTCTGACAAGGTTGCAGAAATATTAAGCCAGACTAAAATGGCTATACAAAGCTACATGGTTGGCTTGTTGCTTGAAGCTATGGTAGTAGCCACCATGAATTCTATTGCACTATTGCTGTTAAATGTTCAATATGCTATTCTTCTAGGGGTTCTGGGCGCAATATTAAATGTGCTTCCTTATGTTGGGGGCATAATTGCTATCGCCCTTCCAGTTGCAATGGCAACGGTGACATCCGATGGCTATTCTACTCAGTTAGGAGTTGTTGGGGCTTACATGCTGATCCAGTTTATTGACAATAATATCCTGGTGCCCCGCATAGTATCATCAAAAGTACAAATAAACGCCTTGGTTTCTATTGTAGTAGTATTGCTTGGAGGTGCCCTGTGGGGCATAGCGGGAATGTTTTTATCAATCCCCACCATAGCGATTTTAAAAATAATATTCGATAGGGTCAACGAGCTGAAGCCCTGGGGAAAATTGCTTGGCGACGAAATCCCAACGGTCAAAAAGCGCTTCTGGAAACGGCGCAAAAAGGAATCCGTTTCAGAAGATATGGTAGAAAAATCTACTTAATCCATCAATAGCTAATACAAGTTGCCACTCCGTATGTGAGCAACAACTAATTCGCTAAAAAATCCCCTCGGCAATTTTACGGGTTGGCTCGGGGTTGCTCATAGTATAAAAATGCAATACAGGTGCGCCCAATTCAATCAATTCTTTGCACTGGTGGATCATCCACTCAATGCCCAGCTCTTTAACCTCTTTCTCTGATTTGCATTTCTGTATGCCATCGCTCAGTGCCTCGGGCATATCTAGATGAAATATTTTTGGCAGGCTTATGAGCTGCTTTGATGATGTAATAGGCTTTAACCCAGGTATAATGGGCACATTAATGCCATTTTCGCGGCAAAGTTTTACAAAATCGCTGTACTTGCTGTTGTCGAAAAACATTTGCGTAACTATAAACTCCGCACCCATCTCAACTTTCTGCTTCAAGAATTTAAAATCGGTAGCCATGTTTGGTGCTTCGAAATGCTTTTCAGGATAGCCAGCAACGCCGATACAGAAATTGGTTTTAAAGGATGTGTCGTGGTCTTCGTGCAAATAAACGCCATTGTTCATGTTCACAACCTGCTCTAAAAGATCGGTAGCGTAGGCATGTCCGCCCGGAGTAGGGATAAACGAAGCATCGGCATGGCGGGCATCGCCGCGAAGCACCAAAACGTTATCAATTCCCAAAAACTGAAGATCAATAAGCGCATTTTCCGTTTCTTCTTTGGTAAAGCCGCCGCAAATTAAATGCGGTACCGCATCTACTTTATATCTATTCATGATAGCAGCGCAAATGGCCACAGTTCCCGGGCGCTTGCGGTAGGAAACTTTCTCTAGTAAACCGCTGTCGTGCTGTTTGTAGATATAGTCCTCACGGTGATATGTTACATCAATAAATGGCGGATTGAATTCCATTAAAGGATCTATCGCATCGTATATTCCCTCAATGCTCTTCCCTTTTACAGGTGGCAGCAGTTCGAAGGAGAAAAGTGTTTTGCCTTGTGCGGCGGTTATGTGTTCGGTAATTTTCATAGTATTAGTTGTGGGTGTTCGGTTGTATGTTGTGGGTGGTTGCTAGCTTATGATTGTTGGTTACTATAATATCTAATGAACCCATTAAGCAGTTTTCTTACAACTATCAGGCCCTCTAATATAGGCTGTAAATCAGCTACGGAAATGTAATTTAAATCAGAGGACAAGTATAGTTGAGTTTCTAACTCGTACAATGAACCTCGTGCAATATAGAAAAACTGGGAACTGTCCTTTTTATGATTTCTTCCACATCCTTCAGCAATATTGGAGGGAATAGACACTGAGCATCGTCTCATTTGACTTACTAGCCCATATTGCTCCTCCTTTGGAAAAGATTGAGTTAGTGAATAGATTATCAACACAAGTTTACGTGCTTCCTTCCAAACATCTAATTCGATATGGCTTTTATAATTGTCAGGCATGGAAATCTCGATAAACTTTATTTACTGCACAACCGGCACACATCACAACCCAACTCTAGCGGCATTCAATTATATGTTTTCCCAGCCCCACAAAACGCAACTCACTTCCCGCAAATTAAACGCTTTTCAGGTCCCACAACCCAAAACACACCACCCACAATTAATATCCCAAATTCGGGCTCAGCCATCGCTCTGCTTCCTCAAGCGACATGTTTTTACGTTTTGCGTAATCCTCAACCTGATCTTTGCCAATTTTTCCCAAGCCAAAATAACGCGATTGTGGGTGGGCAAAGTAGAAGCCGCTTACAGCTGCTGTTGGGAACATGGCAAAATTCTCTGTGAGCTGCAAACCAATAGTTTTCTCAGCATCGAGCAAATTGAACAACGTACGTTTTTCGGTGTGATCCGGGCAAGCTGGATAGCCTGGCGCCGGCCGAATACCGTTATATTTTTCTTTGATCAGCTCTTCGTTGCTCAAGGTTTCGTCCTGTGCATAGCCCCAATAATCTTTTCGCACTAATTCGTGCAAGTGCTCAGCGAAAGCTTCAGCTAATCTGTCTGCTATCGCTTTGATCATGATACTGTTGTAATCGTCATGGTTTTTCTCAAACTCAGCTACTACCTCATCAATGCCAATACCTGCGGTAACCGCAAACCCGCCAAAATAATCTTGTATTCCGGTCTCTTTCTGAGCAACAAAATCGGCTAGGGCATAATACGGCTCGTCTTTAGCTTTTTCTGCCTGTTGGCGAAGAGTATGGATAATGGTGGGTTGTGAGTTGGGGGTTGCTGGTTGTGAGCCCGGACTTTCAGACTTTCCGTCTTCCGGTCTATTTTCAACTTGCAAAACAATATCGTCGCCTACTGCGTTGGCCGGCCAGAATCCGAACACGGCATTAGCTTTAAGCAATTTCTCATCTATCACACGTTTCAACAATTCCTGTGCGTCGTCAAAAAGCTTTTTAGCTTCATCTCCAACAAACTTATCTTCAAATATGCGGGGATAGCTTCCGCGAAGTTCCCAGGTATGAAAAAATGGAGTCCAATCGATGTATGGCACCAAATCTTCCAATGGATAATCTGTAAGCACCTTTGTACCAGTAAACTTGGGCGCAGGAGGAATTGAACCGTTTAAATTTATCTGAAATTTATCTCTCCTTGCTTCGTGGATTGACTTAAAACGCTTATCGTTTTGTTTGCTTAAATGCACTTCCCGGGCTTTGTCGTACTCCTCACGGATGCTTTTCATGAAACCATCCTTATTTTCATCATTCAATAAGTTGGTGCATACGCCCACGCTTCGCGAAGCATCTAAAACATGCACCGAAGCGCCCGAATAATTTGGAGCAACTTTTACCGCGGCATGTATGCGAGAGGTTGTTGCGCCGCCAATCAACAAGGGAATTTTCAAACCCTCACGCTCCATTTCTTTGGCAAAATGCACCATCTCGTCTAGCGAAGGCGTAATCAAACCGCTTAGCCCAATAATATCTACATTGTGCTTTTTAGCTTCTTCAAGGATTTTCTGAGCTGGCACCATTACGCCAAGGTCTATTACCTCGAAGTTGTTGCAGGCTAGGACTACGCCTACTATATTCTTGCCGATATCGTGCACATCTCCTTTAACTGTAGCCATTAAAACCTTCCCGGCGTTCTTCCGACCGGAGCCATCTCCCTCTCCAGAATCAATAACACGCTGCTTTTCCAATTCTATGAACGGCAGCAAGTAAGCCACGGCTTTTTTCATAACTCTTGCCGATTTTACTACTTGTGGCAGAAACATTTTCCCCGCACCGAACAAGTCGCCAACAATGTTCATCCCATCCATCAAAGGCCCTTCAATTACCTCAAGAGGCTTTGAATATTGTTGCCGAGCTTCCTCGACATCTTCATCCAGATATTCGATAATGCCTTTGACCAATGCGTGCGAAAGGCGTTGCTGAACCGGGGTTTTGCGCCATTCTTCATCACGTACTATTTCTTTACCTTTTGATTTTACTGTTTCGGCAAAATCAACCAGCCGTTCTGTAGCATCGTCTCTACGGTTCAACAAGACATCCTCAACACGTTCCAGCAAATCTTTTGGTATCTGGTCATATACTTCAAGCATCCCGGCATTCACAATGCCCATATCCAATCCCGCTTGAATGGCGTGATATAAAAATGCTGAGTGCATTGCCTCGCGTACCGTGTTATTTCCCCGGAAGGAGAACGAAATATTGCTCACGCCACCACTCACTTTTGCTAATGGAAGGTTTTGCTTTATCCAGCGGGTAGCTTCTATAAAATCTACTGCGTAATTATTATGCTCTTCTAAACCGGTAGCTACGGTCAAAATATTCGGATCGAAAATAATGTCCTGTGCCGGGAAGTTTACTTCATTCACCAGTATGTCGTAAGAGCGTTTGCAAATCTCTATCCGGCGCTCGTATGAATCTGCCTGCCCTTGCTCATCAAACGCCATTACCACAACTGCAGCACCGTATTGCTTTATTTTGCGGGCGTAGTTCTTAAAATTTTCTTCGCCTTCTTTCAGCGATATGGAGTTTACAACACTTTTGCCTTGCAAGCATTTCAAGCCTGTTTCTATCACGCTCCATTTAGATGAATCTACCATAATAGGCAGTTTTGCGATATCTGGCTCGGATGCTATCAGGTTCAGGAATTTGGTCATTGCTGCTTCCGAATCCAGCATCCCCTCATCCATATTCACATCTATAATCTGCGCTCCGCCCTCTACCTGCTGACGGGCAACGGTAAGAGCTTCTTCAAACAGGCCACCTAAAATGAGCTTGGAGAACTTAGGAGAACCGGTAACGTTGGTACGCTCGCCAATATTTACAAAATTGGTTTCAGGCGTTAAAGTAACGGGTTCTAAACCACTCAAACGTAGATATGGCTCGGGTGTAGGCGGTACACGAGGCGGATATTTCGCTGCCTTTTCTGCGATGCACCTGATGTGATCGGGCGTTGTGCCGCAGCAACCACCCACAATGTTCACAAATCCATGCGATATAAAATCTTCAACATAATGAGCCGTTTCGTGCGGCACTTCATCATATGCACCAAACTCGTTGGGCAATCCAGCATTTGGATATGCAGAAATAGAGCAGCCTGCTTTTTCTGAAAGCTCTTCAATGTGCGGGCGCATCTCTCTGGCACCAAGCGCACAATTCAAACCAATGCTTAAAATATTGGCGTGGTTTACGGAGTTTAAGAAAGCTTCTACGGTTTGCCCGGAAAGGGTACGGCCGCTGGCATCGGTAATGGTGCCGGAAATCATGATTTCGAGCCTCCTCTCCCTAAATCCCTCTCCGGTAGAGAGGGACTTCGCCTGCTCGTTTAGCTCGTCCTCATATTTCTTGGTAGCAAAAAGAGCCGCTTTGGTTATAAGCGTATCCGTAATGGTTTCAAATAAAAGCACATCAGCTCCGCCATCAACCAAGCCTCTTATCTGCTCGTAATATGCATCAACCAGCTCATCAAAAGTAACGGCACGGTAGCCTGGGTCATTCACATCGGGCGACATGGATGCCATTTTGGTTGTTGGGCCTAAAGCGCCGGCAACAAAACGTGGCTTGTCAGGATTTTTGGCTGTATATTCTGCGGCAATTTCTTTAGCGATGCGGGCACCTTCAAAACTCATCTCGTACGACCATTCTTCCATTTGGTAATCAGCCATGGAAATGCGCTGCGTACTGAATGTATTGGTCTCTATAATGTCTGCGCCAGCATCTAAATATTCGGCATGGATGGCTTTGATAACATCCGGGCGGGTAATGTTCAACAAATCGTTATTTCCCTTTACATCGCAGGGATGGTTTTTAAAACGCTCGCCCCGAAAATCTTCTTCAGTAAGCTGATAGCGTTGTATCATGGTGCCCATTGCACCGTCTATAACTAAAATGCGTTTTTGTAGTTCTTCTCTAATGCTCATATTTTTTAGATAGGAGAAATTAGATGTGAGATATGAGATATGGCGCAACAGAGGCGTCTCAAATCTATTGTCTCAAATCTATTCTCTCGATGTGCTTTTCGGAAAGGCCGGTTGGAAACTGACTTTCAACTTATCTGTTCCGCCAACGGGCGGATAGAATGTAGCACCTTGTAAGCACAGGTTGCTAAGACTTCGCAGGGTCTAATCCCTCTGTCTTTCTGAATAAGCACTGCAAAGATGGGGAATAAAGTGGAGAAGTGCAAGAGGGCTAAGATCTGCAGATGGGTTGGATTTGTAGATGCGCAGATGAGATAAGGTTTGTTCACGCAACGAAACAATGGCGCTGCGTCTCTGCCCCGTTGCGCCTTTGCGTGAATTGCCACTCCATGAGCCCGTTAAGATGGATGTGCCGATGGGCAGTATGTGCAAATACATGGCAAAAAAAAGGTCGGTTGCCTACCGAAGATATATTATGCCTGTGCAATCACTGTTACTTCCTGCTGCCGAACAACCTTAACAACATCAGGAACATATTGATAAAATCAAGATACAATCTTAATGCTCCCATTACAGCCATTTTTTGAAGAGGGGCATCTCCATATTCTTCGCCAGAGCCAATGCGCTTAAGCTTTTGAACATCGTAGGCAGTTAATCCCACAAAAACGGCTACGCCAATAAAGCTGATGATATAATCTAACTGGCTGCTTCCAACAAACATATTCACAAGCGATGCAATCACTATCCCGATAAGGAACATAGTCAATAATGCGCCAAATTTAGTTAAATCCATGCTGGTACGGTAGCCTGCAATTGCCATAACGCCAAACAATGCGCTGGCAGATAAAAAACAGGTGAAAACAGATGAAGACGTATAAGCAAGCAGGATAAAGCTTAAGCTGATGCCAGTTAAGGCAGAATACAGCACAAATATTGCAGCTAAGGCAGTATAGGATAGCTTATTAAATCCAAAAGACATTGTTAGCACGAAAACTAATGGGGAAAACATAGCAATAGTGCCTAACATAGTCCGTTGACCGGTTTGTAAATTTATAAGCAATCCAAGCAGGCTGGCATCTGTGGCGAAAAAATAAGCACAGGTTGCAGAAATGCCCAGCGCAACAAACATCCAAAGAAATACACTGCCCATAAATTTTTGGGTATTGCTTTTTTCGTCTTGTAACTGGATAACGTTTTTGTATGTGTAATCAGGATTGTTGGTTTCCATATTTATTGGTTTATTCTATTTGTTTAATTAAGCCGTTTAACTAATTGTTCTTCTACTTTTAAATAAAGCTGCAGTGGTTTAAGGTTTCGCCAAATGGTATCATCCAGCTGGCCTCCAAAATTAATAAAGTAATCAATATTATTTCGCTTAAACTCCTCAATCACATGTTCGCGGAAATTGATGCCCGCAATCCAGCCATCTTCTACATCCTGAAACCATTCTTCGTAATAACAATCATCTGATGAATGGAAATTTAAAACATTCTCCCCTATCAGGATAAATTTATTGATGCCTTCATCAATCATCAGCTCTATTATTTCGCGTTTAAGCAGCATGATATCGTTATCTATGGCATCGTTCCATTCGCCAATAAATTCAATGATGCCATACCCGCTCTCATAATCGGCAAAAAGAACTTTTATATACAGGGTATTGGAGCCGAAAGAATCCCATTGTGGGTGAATGTAATAGTTATAAACCTGCTTATCAAACTGAAATTCGCTGTACTGTGTTTCATATAAGGGCGATCTTTCGTCTTCGGAAGCAATATAATCATCCCGCCACCTGTAAAATGGTTCTATCTCGTGCATCCTTAGCCTTTGAAATTTTCTACTGCTTCACGCACATTACCATACCTTTCTAACAAAACCTGTGCTGCATCAACATCCAGCCCCGTTGCCTTCACCACCATATCAACGGCACGCCCAACCAGTTTATGATTGGTAAGCTGCATGTCGAACATTTTATTTCCTTTTACTCTGCCCAATTGTATCATTACAGCCGTGCTGATCATATTGAGCACCAACTTCTGGGCTGTGCCCGATTTCATTCTGGTAGAACCAGTAACAAACTCCGGACCTACTACCACTTCGATAGGAAAACTGGCTTCTGCTGCCACCGGACTACCCGAATTGCAGACAATGCATCCGGTAACAATTCCGTGTTTGTTAGCCATTTTTAATCCTCCAATTACATAAGGCGTTGTGCCAGAGGCTGCTATGCCAATTAATACATCTTTATCGCAAATGGCATATTCCTGCAAATCTATCCAGGCTTGTTCAAAATCATCTTCGGCAAACTCTACAGCACGGCGAATGGCAGTATCGCCACCGGCAATTATCCCTATCACCCAATCAAAAGGTACGCCATACGTTGGCGGGCATTCTGACGCATCAACAACTCCCAACCTACCGCTTGTGCCAGCTCCTATGTAAAAAAGCCTGCCCCCTTTTTTCATCCTTTCCACTGTGGCAACAACAAGCTTTTCTATTTTCGCCAATTCTTTTTCTACAGCAAAAGGAACAGTTTTGTCTTCGTTATTTATTTCCCTAAGCAGCTCGGCTACGGGCATCTTTTCCAAATCATTGTAAGCTGAATCTTCCTCTGTAGTCCTCTTCATTTCCATTACCGGCAAGTCTGACAAAATTGGCAATAATCTTTTGTTGCTGAAAGTATGTTGATTATAAAATATATTACGTTATCCTGTTAAATACCGCTAAAACATAAACCATTTGATTATTTTAGCGGTAGAATGAGGATGCGAACGCGAACGAAAAAAAACCTGGTTGTTGCTGCCTGTTACTCTGGTGTATTTATACTGGGGATGTTTTTTGGCCCCAAATTTTCTAAGGAAAACGCTTCTATTGCAAATGGATCTTTCCTGATGCCGGATGCACAGGCAGAGAAGGTCAATAAGGTTTTGCAAATAATCCACGATAAATATGTTGACCCTGTAAAAGTTGACAGCCTGCAAAACCTTGCTATTCAGGATATTTTAAAAAAATTAGATCCACATTCTGCATACCTGCCCCCAGAAGATGCTCAATTAATGCATGATGGCCTCGAAGGCAATTACAACGGCATTGGTATAGAATATTACCTGTTGAACGACACAATGGTGGTGACAAATATTGTGGCAGCTGGCCCGGCAGAAAAAGCGGGTTTGCAACGGGGAGACAAAATCATCAAAATAGGAACCCGGAAAGTAGCGGGAACCGGCACAACAAACAGAGAAATTATAGAGCTGATCCGCGGTAATAAGGGAAGCAGTTTACAAATATTTGCCAGTCGGAATGGCAACTTAAAAACTATTGATGTTGTTCGGGATAAAATAACTATTAGCACTATAGATGTTGCCTATATGCTTACCCCACAGAGCGGCTATATTAAAATAAGCAAATTTGGCGGCCGCACTGATGAAGATTTTATAGCTGCCCTTTCAAACTTACAGCACAAAGGAATGAAAAACCTGGTGCTAGACCTTCGCAATAATGGAGGAGGATATTTAAACGCTGCTACTTCTCTTGCAGATCAGTTTCTACCGGATAAAAAACTGATTGTTTACACAGAAGGAAGCCACGAGCCACGCACTGACTATCTGGCAACAGCCGAAGGGCAATTTGAACAAGGTGGGCTCGTAATATTAATAGATGAAAATACTGCTTCGGCGAGCGAAATACTGGTTGGCGCCGTTCAGGATTTAGAACGTGGCACAATCATAGGGCGCCGCTCTTTTGGGAAAGGGCTTGTGCAGGAACAATTTGATTTTGGAGATGGCTCAGCGATGAACCTTACCATTGCCCGTTATTATACTCCATTAGGCAGGTCTATCCAACGATCATACAAAAATGGCTCGCAAGCTTACTTTAAGGAAGTTGTAGACCGTTTTAAGAATGGCGAAGTTAATTCTGCCGGGAAATACGCAGATAGCTTATACAATAAAGAAAAGGTTTTTAAGACTGTTTCGGGAAAGTTGATGTATGGCGGAGGTGGCATTATGCCTGATATATATGTGCCGGTTGATACTTCGGGGTACACCAATTTCTATTACGAGCTAATAGAAAAAGGAATACTGAGCGATTTTACATTTGCCAGCCTGCTAAAAACCGTTGTTGCTCCCAGTTCTCTAAATTTACTGATGCACAATTTTAAACTTAGCGATGAGCAATTTTCTTCACTTATTGCTTTGGCAAAAACAAAGGGCATTAAAACATCCGAAACCGGCATGGCACTGGTTCGCCCCGTTATTGATACAGAACTCAAGGCAATTATAGCACGCTACTACTTTGGCGATGAGGGGTATTATAAAGTGATCAACGGAAATGACAAAACACTTTCACGCTCTTTGCAGGTATTTGAGCAAGAGAAAGGTGCCGGCCTTATTTCAGCTAAGTAATCTCCTGTTATTTAACCGAATCTTTAGATAAAGAGTCTGTTTTCAACGAATCTGTGCTTAATGTATCAGCTGAGGCTGCTTGCAACATTGAATCGGCGGCAGAAGCTGCAGCTATAGAATCCGCTTTTTCTTTGTCTCTTTCGCTTGTAGCGTTACTGCAAGCAACATACATTGCGCAAACCGTTAGCATGAGGATTATCTTTTTCATAATATTAATTATAGTTGAACAATTGTTTTCAATTGGCTATTTCTGCCGGAAATAAATCTGGATAGGCACTCCCTGAAAATCAAAATTATCACGAAGCTTATTTTCAATAAAACGCCGATAAGATTCTTTAACATATTGCGGCAAATTACAAAAGAATGCAAACATAGGCGAAGAGCCACTTATTTGGGTTATAAATTTGATTTTAACAAATTTCCCTTTTAGCGATGGTGGAGGATTATTTTCGATAATAGGCAGCATTATTTCATTCAACTTTGACGTTGGTATTTTTTTAAGCTTGTTTTCATATACATGGGCGGCAGCCTCAAGTGCTTTAAAAATGCGCTGTTTTTCTACAACAGATGTAAAAACTATAGGCACATCTGTAAACGGTTGGAGTTTTTCACGTATCAGCTCTTCAAAAACCTTGGTTGTTTTATGATTTTTTTCAATCAGGTCCCATTTATTTACAAGTATTACCACTCCCTTTTTATTCTTCTCTGCTAGATGGAAAATATTGATATCCTGAGATTCTATCCCCTCCATTGCATCAATCATCAGGATTATAACATCCGCTTCTTCCAGAGCTTTAATTGTGCGCATTACCGAGTAGAACTCGATATTCTCTTTCACCTTGGTTTTTTTGCGCATCCCAGCAGTATCAATCAGCATGAAATCATGCCCAAACTGATTGTAATGGATATGAATCGAATCCCTGGTTGTTCCTGCTATTGGAGTTACAATATTGCGTTCTTTTCCAATAAGTGCATTTATCAGACTAGATTTGCCCACATTGGGCCTACCAACAATTGCATATTTAGCCAGCGTGTTTTCCTCCATAGGGATATCTTCGAAATGAGATACCACTTCATCAAGCAACTCCCCTGTGCCAGAGCCAGTCATAGAAGAAATCAGATAAATTTCGCCTAAACCAAAACTATAAAATATTGCAGCATCATTTCTCTGATTGTTATTATCAACCTTGTTGGCTACAACTAACACGGGTTTTTTACCTTTCCGGAGGATATGTGCAATATCATCGTCCAGATCTGTTATCCCGGTAGTAACATCTACCATAAACAAAATTACAGTAGCTTCTTCAATTGCAATTAAAACCTGCTCGCGAATAGCAGCCTCAAAAACATCCTCAGAATGAGCTACATACCCCCCCGTATCTATAACTGTGAAAGGCTTGTTTATCCATTCTGCAACTCCGTAATGCCTGTCGCGGGTTACGCCGCTCATATCGTCAACAATTGCTTTCCGCGATTCTGTTAAACGATTATATAATGTTGATTTCCCTACGTTAGGGCGGCCAACTATTGCTACTATGTTGCTCATTTTTTTTAGTATCTGGTAGTTAGTATTTAGTATCAGGATACACTTTATGATACATAGATTCTACTACTTATTTTTGCTATATTGTAGTACCAAGGTCTTTCGACTTGATACTAATCACTTGTTACTCAGCCTTCGTACCCAAAGCTTTTTAAATAGTTTTTTTTATTCCTCCAGTCGGCTATCACTTTTACAAAAATCTCTAGGAACACTTTTTTATCCAGGAACTCTTCAATGTCTTTGCGTGCATAAGTTCCCACTTTTTTCATCATTGCCCCTGCAGTTCCTATCAGTATATTCTTTTGCGAATCGCGTTCCACAATAATCTGGGCGCTAATGCGGGTTATCTTCGGGTCATCCTCTTTAAATGCAGTAATAATTACCTCTGTGCTGTAGGGGATTTCCTTTTCGTAAAGTTTGAATATTTTCTCACGAATTATTTCTGATACAAAAAAACGCTCTGTTCTGTCTGTAAGGGCATCCTTTTCATAATAAGCCTCATGCTCAGGCAATTCATCCAATATAAATTGCATTACTGCAGGCACATTATGATCATGCAAGGCTGAAACGGCGAAAATTGCTTTAGGATTAAGCTGTTGCTGCCAGTGCTCAATTTTGGCTTTTACATACTCTTCTGTGGATTTATCAATTTTATTTATGATCACCGCCACAGGCGATGTAGTTTTTTGTAATTTTTCAAGCACATCCCCTTCATCATACCGTTCATTTATATCGGTGACAAAAAGGATCACGTCCGCATCTACTAATGAGCCATTCACAAAGCTCATCATAGATTCCTGAAGGCCGTAATTTGGCTTAATAACCCCAGGCGTATCAGAAAAAACAATCTGGTATTCTGGCTCATTCACTATGCCCATAATCCGGTGCCTTGTTGTTTGTGCTTTAGGAGTAATAATTGAGATTTTTTCGCCTACCAAAGCATTCATCAAAGTAGATTTTCCTACGTTGGGCTTGCCTATCAGGCTAACAAAACCGGCTTTATGAGGCATGTAAAAATTTTTGAGATTTTATTTGGACTGCAAAGAAACGAAATATATCTTTGCAGTCCAATTTAAGGGGGATGTAAATGATTCAAAAGCCTTAAAAATTGGGTTTTAAAAACCAAAAATAGAGTGCGGGGTGGAGCAGTTGGTAGCTCGTCGGGCTCATAACCCGAAGGTCATCAGTTCGAGTCTGGTCCCCGCTACTAATAAAGAAGTGTTTTAGGACGCTTCTTTTTTTGGCCCGTTCGTCTAGGGGTTAGGACCTCAGATTTTCATTCTGGTAACAGGGGTTCGATTCCCCTACGGGCTACTTCAAATTCAAAATCCTCTGATTCAAAACATCAGAGGATTTTTTCATATAACCTTATTGCTAATTTTCTATGCAAACCCGAATACTAAGGGGAAAATAAAGGTTACAATGATTGTCCATGCGCAATAAATGGGCAGATATAGGGCTATGGCTTTGCCAACTTCGGATATTTCTGCCTTCTTTGTTATTGCCTTATATAGTTGAACAATCACCAATAAAAGGTTGAATAATATTAAAATATTGCTTCCCAGAACCGCAGCTCTGTTTGGGGTAACTCCCATTTCTGATATCCTGAATATAATGGCAGATAAAGCAATGCCATTAACAATTATTGTAACTCCCGCCAGCAATAGCAGAATCCATATTTCTGCCCGGCTTTTATCTGTTTTGGATATTTCGGCAACCGAAAAGAAAATGATAGCCATTACGCCAATTAATAAAGCATTGAAATTTATCAGGAACTCACGGTCGTTATAAGGATTCTTTCTCGAATAAGCCATAGCAACAAGATAAATTACAAGCATTAACAAAACCAGCGGACTAAATATTCTGGCAATAACCGGCGAAACTTTCCCCACAAGCTGCGGATTTGTTTGTGTAAGATAAGTGCCTACAACTGGCGCAGCCGCAAGCCCGAAAATGCCAACATTCTGGAAATAAAATTCATCAATGTTAAAGCCAATCAGCTTGAAAAGCCCGATAGTGATAGCTGTCATAATACCACCAGCTATCAAAATAAGCGCAGTAATAACTACCAGATCGCCGTTATATTTTAAATAGCTTAAACGCTTATTGTAATTGTTTTTAACATCGCTAACAAAGGCAAATGCTAAAACCGACCATAGAAATAAAAGCATATGGATGCATGATAACATCAAGGTATCGCTCTTCTTTACATCCGGTAGAAAATTGATAAAGATGAGGCCCAATAGCATTGCTCCAACTATAAATGCAATCTTCCTTTTGGATAATTTGTTTTTCCATGCAAAATATGCCGATAACGCTGGAAAAATGATAAATCCGATATTTCTGGAATAGAAAAACTCCGGTTTTATGGATAGGAATATTGGCAGTTTTGCGACTATGCCAGCAAACAGCGAAGCAAGTATCACGAAGATTAGCTCAGCTCCTGTGCCCCAGTTTATTACCTCATTTTCATTTTTGAGCCTTTCATGCCAAAAATCGGCAAGTATACTGTCTTTAAGTTCGGGATAGAGCGATATAAATTCTAGCTTAAATTTTAACTTATTTGTTCGGTATATTTTTTCTAGCTCCTTTGGATCATTCGAATGGATAAGGATTTCGTCTTTCATGATTTTAATATAAGTTTATAAATAATTAAAGTACTTTGAAAAGCAAAGTATATGTTTAAAAAAAAGGTTTCATTCTGAAACTCCTTTAATCAGTTTTTCCAATATAGTTAGATGGTTGCTAAACGCTATACGGCCAATTTGTGTTGCTGTATAACTTGTGTTAGGCTTTTTGCCAATAAATTGCTTTTGCACCTGGATGTATTCAAGTTTTTCAAGAGCCGATAAATGGCTAGCCAAATTTCCATCCGTAACACCCAAATATTCTTTTAGTGAATTGAAGTCAAGCATATCATTAACTGCCAGTGCCGACATTATTCCAAGCCTAATCCTGCTCTCAAAAGATTTATGCAATCCATTTATTGAAATTTTCACTTCTTGTATTTATAGTGCATATAAATGCCATAAACAATATGTGCAAATCCAAAACCAATAGCCCACATTAGCAAGCCACACTCTACATAGCATGCGCCAAATAAGCCCAATAGTATTTCAACTATGCCTAAAACTCTTACTTCTGCATATGTAAACTTACCAGCATTATATAAGGCAAGCCCGTAAAATAATAAAGAAAAAGGAGCAACCAAGCCTATAAGAGCTTTGGAAATCAATATGATAATAAGTATTGCGCCAACCATAAAAGGAACTCCCATATACGCCAATAGCCGTTTAGAGGTGGGGTTCCAAAGTTTTAGCCCACTTCGGGCAGCATCTCTGTACGACAGTAAAATAGCGGTACAAATTGCCAGAGCAAATGTTATCACGGCAAGGAGGATAATATTTGTTGAAAACCCACTGTCTCCTATAGTATTATAAAGTATCCTATCGGGATTGAAACCTAAAATATTAAAGGCTATATATGCTCCTGCTAAAGCATAAAAGCCAGCTAGGATGCCAGCCCAGCCAGAGAGCGATACAAATTTTGTAGAGCGCTCCATCATAGAACGTATCTCGGCGATGTCGCGAATGTAATCTGGTTCGTCCTTCATTTAAAGTACTTTGTTTTTCAAAGTTAATCAATTTTCTTAAAATATTTTTTACTTTTTTTAAAAAAAGTGATTTGTATTGTTTGCCTCATTAACAGTTAATTTACTTTTGTAATTTTAAACAATGAAATCTACCTTCTCATTAATCCTGCTTGGGCTTATCCATGTTAATGCTTTTGCCACAAACTATTATGTAAGTTCTAAAAAAGGAATGGCTGAAAATAATGGGCTAAGCGTTTTAAAACCTAAGAATACTATTCAGGAGGCTGCAAATTTGACTAAGCCTGGCGATACAGTTTTTGTTATGAATGGCACTTATACAAACGATTGCTCGTCTTGCAATGTGGTAGATATCCACCGAAGCGGTGCGCCCCAAAAATATATAGTGTATATAAATTATGCCGACCACAAACCCATTCTCAAGTTTGATGGATGGGGCGGTTTTTCCATCCGACAAGGAGCCAGTTATATTAAAATTATTGGCTTTGAAGTGATTGGCGATAATGCCAAAGTTTCTTTAGCAAAGGCATTGAAGCAGCCTCAAAGCTGCGCCAATAAGAAGGGAGAATATAATCCCCGTTATAATGGAAATGGGATTGCTATTGATGGGAAAAACGGCAAGCACCCACACCATATAGTAATTTCCCGAAACACTGTTCATGATTGTGGTGGTGGAGGGCTAAGCGCCAACCAGGCGGATTACATTGTTTTTGAAGATAACATAGTTTATAATACCAGCTGGTATACCGTATTGGGTTCAAGCGGTATTTCTTTTTATCAATTCTGGAATTTTGATGATGCGCCCGGATATCATAATGTAATAAGAAGGAATAAATGCTATAATAATAAATCCTTAGTGCCATGGTACTATATATGCAAAATAAGCGATGGCAATGGCATTATAATAGATGATTTCCGGAACAAACAAAATGGATCTAAATTAGGGCCATACAAAGGCAGAACACTTATAGAAAACAATATTTGCTGGTACAATGGTGGCACCGGCATACATTCTTTCCAAAGCGATCATGTAGATATATTTAATAACACGGCCTATTGCAATTCACAAAGCAAAGAATTAGATGCAGGGCAAATACTTGCGGGCGCAAGCAGTGACATCCGCATTGTGAACAACATATTAGTATCTGACCAGCAAAACGTTATTAATTCAAATTATAAAAACAACCAGTTTATATATATGAATAATCTCCATTACAATGTTTCACATCCTGGCAATATGAAAGTATTTGTATCAAACTCAACATGTGTAAATGGCATGAGCCCTGATTTTATATCGCCAATGAATAGCTTAAACGCAGATTTTAGGCTGAAAAAAAACAGCCCGGCTATCAACCGGGGGAATCAAACATTATTTTCAAATGAAGATTTTTTCAAGACTGACCGCCTTGGAAATAACATCCCAGACATTGGAGCATTTGAATTTTAGAAATAAAAAATATCATTCTAATTTATTTATCTTCAAATCAATTTATTAATTTCATATTTTATTAATTTCATATTTTAGAAACAAGCCGTGGAAGAGGTTCCTGTAAAACGAAAAATGAGAAATACGTTTTTTCGAAAGAACGTGTCTATTATAAAAGACACTGCCAAACGGCTTAATCGGAATATTATTTTAAGCGCCTTTCAAAAAAAATTCCGACCTGCACCGGCAATAGAATCGGATAACGACCTAAAATCCAATACATTAAATATAATTCTGCTTATTTTTGGAAACTTGTTAGTGATTTTGATTTTTATATTTCTTTATTTCATACTGTAGCTACTTCTCTACTTAGCTTGATTATACTCTTCTTAAATAATCCATAATTTTTCTTTTGGCATAGTAGTTGGATAAATCCACTCGAAATTATCTACCAATAGTTTTCGACAATAACTACTACTATGGAAACACGCTACTCTTATATATTACGCTTTGCACTTGCCTGGAGCGATATTGTTTTAGTAAACCTTTGCTTTTATTTAGGTTTTTATCTCACTAATAAATATGGGATTTTTGTAGATAAAGATATCTATAGAAACAACGTAATAATTTGTAACCTTATCTGGGTGGTATGCACAGGTATTTTTTCGTTATATGCAGAGCGCACCGTTCATAAATTGGAATACATTTATAAAGCTACAGGCCGGAGTATTATGCTTCATTTTGTGCTTCTTATAGCATATCTGTTTTTTACTAACAAAACAGACTTTTCTAATGCATTTTTAATCTCCTTTTATTTGATTTTGATCTCCGGCTTCCTTCTTAGCCGATTTACAAGCACTGCGCTTCAAACCATGTTAAATAAAAATTATGATATACGCAAAGCAGTGGCTGTATTGGGCATGAATCAGGGAGGCTTAAAACTTGCCGCATATTTAGAGAAGGAAAGCAATCTAAATTTTGTAGGGTTTTTAGGCAATGAGCCTATGAGCATTAATAAGAAAGGCGAACTTAGAATGCCTACTCCTGCCGAACAGCTTAAAAAAGCAGCAGAATCTGGCATAGAAGAGGTATTTGTTTCGGTTGATCCGGATAAAATGAATGATTTGACTGATTTGATAAAAGAAGGCGAAAAACAATGTGTCCGTTTAAAGTTTGTTCCAGACTTAAGTGCTTTAGAAACTAACTTTCGGTTTGACAGGATGGGCAATTTCACAGTAATGTGCGCTCGGAAAGAACCTCTTGAAAACATTCAAAATAGGTTTGTAAAACGCCTTTTTGATATTATTGTAAGCCTTGGAGTAATTGTATTCATATTTAGCTGGCTATACCCAATCTTAGCTATCATTATCAAAATTCAAAGCCCGGGGCCGGTTCTTTTCAAACAGTTAAGGTCTGGCAGGGATAACAAGCCGTTTTGGT
The DNA here is from genome assembly GCA_043758305.1 of Pedobacter sp. Lineage (GTDB taxonomy): Bacteria > Bacteroidota > Bacteroidia > Sphingobacteriales > Sphingobacteriaceae > JAQSWM01. The sequence continues at coordinate 27,812 of JAYVNR010000098.1, forward strand.
GCTACAAATTCAGGAGCATGAAAATGAATAAGGCTAGTGATCATCTTCAGGCAAGCCTTCATGATGATCGTATCACTTCTATTGGCCGCTTTATGCGCAAAACAAGCCTTGACGAATTTCCTCAGTTCTTTAATGTATTGCTTGGGTATATGAGCATCATCGGGCCAAGGCCACACATGCTAACCCATACTGAAGAATACCGTAAAATAATAGATAAATATATGGTACGCCAATTCTTAAAGCCAGGCATCAGTGGATGGGCTCAGGTTAATGGCTTTAGGGGAGAAACCAAAGAAACTGTGTTAATGGAAAAAAGAGTTGAACATGATATTTGGTACATGGAAAACTGGTCTGTAATGCTTGACATTAAAATCATCTTCTTTACGGTCATAAATATTTTTAAAGGAGAAGAAAATGCTTACTAAGCAAAACAAAACTTTAAAATTTAATATTATGCATGTGAAAAACTTTAAAATTTAATTAATAATAATAGTCCTATGAACTTAAAATCAAACCCATCAATCTTTAACGCTACCAAATTAATAGCATTTGGAGCTTTAATCTCACTTCTATCTTCTTGTGCATCTTATGACAAAATCCCCTATTTTCAGGATTTAAGCAAAACGCAAGTTACTACTACAGACCTCAACAATTATTCATCTCTTACCATCCAGCCTCATGATCAGCTTTCTATAACTGTAGGAAGCTTAAATGCCGAGGCTTCTGCCGTGTTTAACAATAATTTGGCTAGTTCTGGCTCCAATACAACCAATAACCCAACCTATGGCTACTTAGTTGACGTAAATGGAGAAGTAACATTGCCCTATGTTGGAAAAATGAAGGTTAGCGGATTAACTACAGCCCAATTATCTGCACAGTTACAGCAACGTTTGCTTACCTATCTTAGAGAACCAAACGTTTCTGTAAGAGTAGTCAACTTTAAAGTAGCTGTTTTAGGCGATGTTATGCGCCCAAATATCTATAGCAGCGCAAGTGAAAGGCTAACTGTAACAGAGGCATTAAGCCTGGCAGGCGATTTAAATATCACTGCTCAAAGGCATGATTTATTGTTAGTTAGAGAACGTGATGGCAAAAGAGAATTTATCCCTTTAGACCTTACATCTAAAAAACTTTTTGAATCTCCATACTTTTATTTAAAAAATAATGACCTTCTGGTAGTTACACCAAGCAAGCTGAAATTAGCTACGGTTGATAATGGATATCAAAATGCAAGCATTATTATATCTGCACTTTCTTTAATAGCTATTACATACTCAATTCTGAAATAATAAAATGAGCTCTAAACAGCCTACAAGCTTTAAGAACGAAAATCATTTTACAGACTTAGGCAGGATTTTAAAAAAGTATCTATTTCATTGGCCTCTTTTCTTGTTGTGTATTTTAATTGCACTTGCAGCAGCCTTCACTTACTTAAAAGTAGTGGAGCCTGCTTACGAGATTAATGCAACTATCTTAGTTAAAGACAATAAAAAGGCTTCAGGAGGAGATAAATCTGCTCTACAGGAACTTGATCAATCAAGTGCACCAAAAAGTGCTGAAACCGAAATCCAGATTTTAAGGTCGAAAAAGCTTCTTAATAAAGTAATCGGAGATTTGCAATTATGGGCAGGTTATGAAACTAAAGACGGTTTGTCGAAAATAGACTTGTATGAAACAAGCCCTTTTAAATTTATTTCGGCAGACACTGGCCGTATTTTGAAAGAGGAATCTTTCGATGTTCACATCAAAAACCGAAACAGCTTTGAAATTGCTAATTTAACTGGAGTTGCAAAAAATCAGTCCTTTAATAAAATTATTAAAAATAAATTCGGCAGATGGATGCTTAAGCCAACCGAATTTCTTGACCAGTATATTGGCGCTACCATTAAAGTTACTCTTAACAGTCCTGAAAAAGTAAGCAATGAATATCTAAAGGAGCTTGACACGCACCTTCTAGACAAATCTGCTCCAACCATTGGCTTGTTTATTACAGACAAGGTTCCACAAAGGGGTAAAGATTTTCTCAACTATTTGATAAAAACGTACAATGAAGCAAGTGTTGATGAAGAAAAGCGCACTACAAAAAGCACAATTGAATTTATTGATACCAGATTAGCTTCCCTGACAGGAGAACTTAGCAGTGCTGAAAAACAAGTTGAAGGATATAGGAGCAGCCAGGGACTTACGGATATCAATTCACAATCTAAAGTATATTTAGAAAATGTTCAAACCAATGATAACAAGCTAAATGAAGTTGATGTTCAATTAAATATTATTGATGGTATAGAGCAATATGTAAATTCTTCTTCCGATGGGCAAAATGCGCCTGCAACAATTGGGATAACAGATCCTGCACTAAACAGTCAAATCCAAAAACTCTCTGATCTACAGCTTCAAAGAACGGGTTTATTAGCTACAACGCCGGAAACAAACCCGGCCTTCCAGCCTTTAAATGATCAAATTTCGAGCACTAAATCATCAATAAAACAAACCATTAAAGGCATTAAATCGTCGCTGCTTAATTCTAAGAGGCAGTTAATGTCTTTTAATAATAAATTTGAATCATCTATTAAAGACATACCGGTCCAGGAACGCCAATATGTAGGCATGAAAAGGCAGGAATCTATTAAAGAAAATCTGTATGTGTATTTACTGCAAAAGCGTGAAGAGCTTGCCCTTAGCTATGCCTCTACATTTGTTGATGCCCGCATTGTAGATAAAGCCAATGTTGGCGATATTAAATGGCCCCGGCCGATGCTTGTTTTAGCAATAGCGCTTATATGCGGCTTTGGCCTCCCTTTCCTGATAGTATTTTTCAGGCAATCTTTCAACAATAAAATAACAGAAAAAAGGGATATTGAAACTAGCGTTGAGGTACCAATACTTGGAGAATTATCCTATGAAGATTTAGGGAAAGATATAATTGTACTTGATAATTCGCGGCATATTATCAGCGAACAATTTAGATCATTGCGCACCAACCTGCATTATTTGCATGAAAATAAAACCGGTATCGGCAGAGTTACCCTGTTCACTTCAAGCACTGCCAGCGAAGGCAAGAGCTTTGTAAGCTCTAACCTGGCAGCCTCCCTTGCGGCAACCGGAAGGAAAACTGTAATACTTGAGATGGACTTGCGCAGGCCACGGGTCTTAAGCATTTTTAGCCTGTCTGCAGAGCATGCTGGAATTAGCGATTTCCTATCTTCTGACATTCCTTTAGACAACATCATTCAACCATCTGGAGTTACGCCAGCATTGGATGTTATTGGCAGTGGTTATATTCCGCCTAATCCTTCAGAATTGTTAGAAAGAGAAAAATTGACCGAATTGATATCGGGTTTAAAGGAGCGCTATGATGATGTTATTATTGACAGCCCACCTCTGCACCTGGTTACTGATGCTATGATCATAGCACGCTTAGCGAACGTTTCTTTATACATAATCCGTCAGGGGCATACACTAAAAGATGAATTAGATTTTATAGATGAAGTGTATCACAGCGAGAAGCTTCCTAAAATGAACATTATCTTTAACGGAATAAAAAAAGGCAAATATGGTTATGGCTATGCATATGACAATAGCTATTATACTGCCTCTCCTAAACAAACTTTCAATACATCTTTAAAATTATTTTTAAGCAGGTTTTAACTATCAGTTAAGCTTTCATGCCTTTATTTTTGAATTAACTCAAACATGGTATTAAATGTCTGATAAACTGATTTTTATACTACCGGGCATAGTGTTGCTTGCCTTTTTTTTAAACTTGGTTTATAAAGGGAACAACGTTCAATCTTGTCTCACTTTTATTCTTGTCCTTCTACCTTTTATGGATTTGAAAATAACTAAAGAAGAATGGGGAGGATTTAAAATATTTGATTTCATAAGTTTTTTCTGTTTTATATTCCTTTTTAAAGAGTTTATAACTGTAAGCCTAAAAGGAAGAAATATATTCTACTTTTTTCTTTTCCTGTTTTTCTGTATCATAATTTTAATTGGTGGTTTAGCTTCAGAATTTCCTCAGAAGTCGTTTTTAGCTTTAATAAAAACCCTGCCCATATTTATAATTGCCAGATTTTTTATAACGGAGTGCCAAAAAGACCCATCCTTTCATATAAAAGCAATTAAGGCGCTGAGGATAGCATATTTAATAGATTTAGGTTTTCTTGTAGCCCAAATGATTGTTGGACTTAGGTTTACTTTTTATCCGGGATTGGCAACTAATACAATAGATCCCGTTTTTCATATTGTTAGATACCCTGGAGTTTTTTATGATTCTCAGGCTCATGGGCAATTCCTGGCTTTAGGAAGCTTCCTCTTCCTTTTTACTGAGAAAAATGCACCCATAAAAAAAACGATATTCAACTATAGCATATTCGCCCTGTCCATCGCGGGCATTGCCCTCGCCGGAAGCAGAGCTGCGTTTGGCGGGTTTGCAATTGGATTATTTATTGTGCTTTTAATGGCAGGCAATAAATACCGAATATATGGAAGCATAGTGATTGTAATAGGTTTGGCAGCTTATATCGTAATCTCGCCAGAAACGGGTGTTTTTAGCCGTACAAAAGCTCTTTCTGAGGATTATTTATACCGTCAAAGTATTTGGAATGAAGCTTTAGACATATCTAAAAAACATGCCTACTTAGGGATTGGCTCGGGCAACTATCAAAAATATATAATGAGGCATGTGCAAGACCAATACATAGAAATTCAAGATGGGCAGTTAGTATATTTTGACCAACCCGAAAACGGTTATTTAAAAATTTTAGTTGAGCTTGGCTATCTGGGCTTTGCTATTTTTATTCTGTTTTTACTTTTGCCATTGTTTACCGGTATTATATTGTATTTTAAAAATATTAACTATAAACAGGTTGTATTTTTTATGGCCTCATTGCTTAGCTGGATTGTAGCTTTTAATACAGTTTATTCCATCTATGATTACAGGCTCTTGCTAATGGTAGTAAGTATGATTACGTTGATCATAACTTATCCTTCGCCTAGATTTTATGAGCATGAACTGGTTGAAGAATAAAAAAACCTCCATACTTCAATCGGCATTAGTAAAAAACAGTGCCTGGGGCATAGCATCAAATATTCTTCAAACTATATTTGTTAGCTTATTTTTTGTTATAGTAGCCCGGGAATACACGCCAACCGCTTTCGCCCAATTTCTAATATCTAATACGGTTTATCAAATAATAGTAGCCTTTTCCTCAATGGGGCTGGGACAATGGTTTATTCGCCAATATGACCAAGAGCCCGATAAAGTAGGGTTTACCAGTAAGTTTTTAAAAACACAGATTGGCTTAGGGATCTTATTTTACCTGATCAATATCTTAATAGCATATATACTTTATCCTGAAGGGCAAATTAGATTATTATGCATTATTCTGGGCACCAATATCATTTTCGATAATTTTATAAATGCCATTAAAAGCCTCAACATAGCTGAAGAGAGGCAAAAGAAAACTGCCTCAATTTTAATAATTGATGGCTTTTTAAAGTTTTTAGTAGGATGTCTGTTGTTTATCATTCCTTTCTCGCCTGTTGTGCTATCAATGTTAATGATAGTTGTGCGCCTTTTTACGTCAAGCATTTTTATAAACCTGGGTACAGCAAATAGCATTAGCCTGAAATTGCTATGGAAAGCTAAAATATCTTATACAGACCTAAAGGAGCTAATTTTAAAAAATTGGCAGTTTATTGTAATCGGGAGCATTTCAATAATTTATTGGAAAGTTGCCAATATTATAATTTCTAAGTTTTTAACCCTTACCGATGTAGCTAACTATGAAATCGCTAACCGCATATTCACAATTTTAGGAATTCTGCCCGTAATAGCATCTGCAACTATATATCCCAAATTCATAAAACACTTTAACAGCAGTGATTTTGAAGGATTAAAGTCGTTCTATAAAAACCTCTATCTTATTTATACTTTATTTGCTCTGGTTTCGTATGCTTTTATTATTTCATTTTCCACCCAAGCCCTGCCTATAGCTTTTGGCAATGGCTATCCTGGTGCAGATATTTGTTTAAAGCAAATGTTCCTTACCTTTTTGCTTTTGCCAACCGTTTTATTACAAGCCAATTTAATTGTAGCTATTGGGCTGGAACGAAAAGATATGTGGTTCAATATTTTAAGTTTTATAATTAATGTAGCCGGGTGCTTTATTGGACTTTATTTTTACAAAACCCTTGCAGTAATTAACTATTCCATCTTCCTCTCCTTTATTTTCTTTCATATTGCCCAGGATGTTCTATTGATTTCGAAAAAATTAACATCCATCAAAAGCTGCATTATATATTATTCTGGCTTATTTGTTTTTCTGGCTTATTGCCACTACTTTTCCAATTGGTTAAATCAGTATATATTTTTTATTGTTACATCTTTTGGAGCAATCACTGCTGCCTTGCTTATTAAATTTTTACAAGGTGGAAAACATATAGGCATGAATCAATTTAGTTCTGTAACTGGAAAATAATATGCCTGCCCTATCTATCATTGTTCCGGTTTATAACAAAGAACAGTATTTAAACGAATCTATTAAATCTATACTAAATCAAACTTTTACAGATTTTGAGCTGATATTGGTTAATGATGGTTCTACCGATAGCAGCCTTGCTATATGCAGAAATTACCAGGAACTTGATAACAGGGTACATGTTATTGATCAGCCTAATGCGGGAGTATCAGCGGCAAGGAATACAGGGATTGCCTTTTCTACAGGGACTTTTATTGGCTTTATCGATAGCGATGACACTATTGAGGCAGACATGTACCAATTGCTGCTTAGCAACGCTCTGGCACATAACGCTGATATATCGGCTTGCCTGATGCAGGTAGTTTATCCTAAAAAAACTATAAAGCCAGCCGAGGATCTAAGCACCATAATCATTGATCACGATGATGCGCTATGCTCATTTTTTAAAGGCGATTTGGAAGAAAGCGCAAACAACAAGATTTATAAATCTGAAAAAGTAAAGCATATTAAATTTGAAGGTTCTATAAATGAGGATATACTTTATAACTGCAAAGCTTTTCTTGTATCAGATACAACTGTATTGAGCAACACCATAAAATATAATTATTTAATACGAGACAACTCTACGAGCATGAGCGGTTTTAATTTAAAATATTTTGAAACCACAGATGTTTCTGCCAAAATGCTCAACCTTGTTTCCGAAAAAAGCCATACCTGTGTTTCGCAAGCTAAAACCTTCGATGTTGTAACCAATATTTCTGTTTTAAACTTGATATTGCTTGCCGGAAAAAAACATTATCTCACTTATTACCACCAAACTGTTAACAGGCTAAAAAGCTATTCTTCCTTTATAAAAAACTCTCCTACAGTTAAAAGAAAACATAAATACGCTTATCTGCTGTTTTCACTTTCATCATGGTTATATACATGGGTAATGTATGTAGTATGTGTAATCACACAGGCCGATGTAATAAAAAGGACTGCCCAAGTTGCCGTTGCGCCTAATATTAATGATCCTAAATCAAAAGCATCCTGGATTGACAATGTTAAAGTTATTGCTATTTCTGCTATAATTACGCTCCATGCCTCTGCAGCAGGTGTTATAGATTTTCCTAAACCTGCTTCAAATAACACCTGGTGGATTGCTAATTTTTATGATTCATTTTGCCGATTTGGCACACCGGCTTTCCTTATGGTTACCGGAGCTTTATTATTACGGCAGAACATCGGGCTTAAAGAGTTTTTAAAACGCCGACTAAACCGGATACTGGTGCCATTTGCATTTTGGTGGTCTATTTATCTGGCATTTGGTTTAGCATTAAATATCAGGAATATCGGTTATGAAGCCACAATCCATAATTTTTTGCCTTGGGCAAAAGAACAGATTCTTCAAGGCCCGGCAGTTCACTTATGGTATGTTTATATGATCATTAGCCTCTATCTATTTATACCAATCATAAAGCCATGGGTCCAAACTGCCAGCAACAAAGCTATAATGTACTTTTTAAGCCTTTGGCTTATAACCTTAGCAGTAAATCAGCAACAATTTTTTCTTTTGTCCACACCGTTCGACCTTAAATATTTTAGCGGATATATCGGGTATCTGGTACTCGGCTACTTCATTTCAGAGCGGCTAATTATATCGCTAACAATGCGCAAAATGGCCATCTTGTTATTCTTCACAGGTTTCATAATCACATTAGTGGGGACTTATTTGCTAAGCAGCGCAAGAGGCACTTTTGCCAATGATTTTTATAATAGATTAACTGTTAACGTCTTAATGTCGGCAAGCGGTGCTTTTATCATCATGAGGAGCTTAAAATCTAATCTGGAGAACCTGGCATTGATAAGGATAAGGAATATAATAAGCCGCTATGGCTTCGGTATTTATTTAAACCATATTCTCATTTTAGACATTTTATCATTCTTTAAGATAAACTATAAATTTATAAACCCTGTAATTGGCATACCTCTTAGCAGTATTTTGTGCCTGATAATTAGTTGTTTAGTGATTTATATTTTAAATAAACTCCCTTACGGGAAATCTGTTTCTGGTTCTATATAATATCGAAATGAATAAACCTAGAATCTTGTATAGTGTGCCTTCTCAAACACATATCGCTTTATGCCTGGATGAAGTTGAAGGCCTGGAAGAGCTGGGATATCCATGCGCAAAATTCTCCTATCATGCAAAAGATGGATTTGAATCCAAGGTTGCACGTTTGTATATAATAATCAAAAATGCCCTTAATTTGGTTCGTATAGCTCATCATTTCAAACCAGACATAATTTATTTTAATTCCCGCCTTGAACCTACTGCCAGCACCAGAGATTTTATTACGCTTACTATTTTCAAATCTTTATATCGCAAAAAGGTTCTCATCATGTTAAAATCTCATGGTTCTGAGATTGGAACCCTTAGCAGCACAAACGCTTTATTGAAAAATCAGGTAATGCCTTATTTGAAAAAGAACATTGGCGCCTGGCTGTTTTTATCTACTGAAGAAAAAAGCAAAATAGACAAGAACGGATACCTAGTTCCAGAGAAAGTTTTTGTAACAAAAAACATTGTCCGAGCCTGGCAATTTCATCGCGATCAATCATTTAAACAACGAAACAATATACCTATAGATTGTAAAATATTGCTTTTTGTGGGCAGGATTATCAAAGAAAAAGGGATTTATAATGTAATTGAAGCATTCGCAAAAATTCAGGAAACTTATAAAACGTTTTTAATAATTGTTGGCAATGGTAGTGCCCTGAATGATGTAAAACAGACCATTCATAAACTTGGGCTGCAAGAAAAAGTTATCCTGACCGATCGTATCCCGGAAGAAGATGTAGTGGAATATTACGCAAACAGCGATATTTTAGTGTTCCCGACATTTGATCAGGAAGGCTTTCCAATGGCTTTATTCAATTCTGTTGCTGCGGGCTTATCTATTGTTACAACTCCAATACGTGCTGCGACCGATTATCTATCAGAACCCGAAAATTGCCTTTGGGCAGAACCTCAAAATAGCGAAAGCGTTTTTACAGCACTCGAAACATTGTTAAAATCTGAGCCACTAAGCGCAAACATGAAAATCAATAATATTGAGAAAGGCCAATTCTTTGGCAAAGAAAGGGTCTGTGAAGAATTGGATAAAATTATTGAAACAGTTCTTAAACAAAAGAATTAAAATGGATTTGGGTTAAATGAAAAAACAAATTGATGCCTATAATATTATTTTTAGAGCATATAAGATGTCCTCCTCATCTCATGTTGTTTTTTTGGTCTCACCTAAGCCGGGAATAGTGAAAGCCGGGGAATTTCACATAAAACAAAAATGCTTTTTGATCTATTAATTCAATTATGCTTAACATAAGTATGCAAACTGCCAAGAAAAATTTTATTGACTATTCTGTATTTACGGAACCACTAAGCTTATTGCCATCTAAACCGTCAATGCTTGTTAATACAATTAATCAATATTCATTTTGCATTGCCGAAAAAGATGCTGCTTTTAAAACTGCCTTGCAGGGATCCGATGTTTTGCTCCCCGATGGAGTTGCTATTGTAGGAGCAGTAAAGCTTTTAACAGGCGATAAAATAAAAAAGATAGCCGGGGCAGATATCCATCAATATTTATTAAAAAAGTTAGATAGCAACTATGGGAGCTGTTTTTATTTAGGAGCTACAGAAAAAACTCTTACAACAATAAAAGAAAAACTTTCTAAAGAGTATCCGAATATACGAGTAGGATCATTTTCTCCACCATATAAACAGACTTTTAGTGCTGAAGATAATGATCAAATGATTTTAGCCGTAAACCAATTCAAACCCGATGTGGTTTTTGTGGGCATGACAGCCCCTAAGCAGGAAAAGTGGTCATTTGAGCATAAAACTAAACTTAACACAAACATCATATGCACTATAGGAGCAGTATTTGATTTTTATGCCGGCACAGTAACCCGTCCGGGAAATATTTGGATTAGTTTAGGATTGGAATGGTTCATAAGGTTAATAAAAGAGCCTAAACGCTTATGGAGGCGTTATTTGTACTATGGCCCAATATTCATAGCTCTGATGATAAAAGAAAAGATTAAGCTGGTTTTTTCCGAACAATATCCGGCTACAACTTCATAACTTAAATAATATGTACTACTTTCTGATAAAGTTGCGCATTGGCAGCACTAACAACTTTAACTAAATACATCCCCCTTACCAGTTTAATGCTCCCCGCATCTACAGAATATTTTTGAGGCTCATTTGCTTTTATAAAACCGGAATAAATGTTCACAATAAGTTTCCCCTGTAAATCATAAAGGCTTAAAGCACTATTACCAGATACTGGCAATATAAGCTCTAAGATTAATTTATTATTGAAAGGATTGGGATAAGCTTTTAATTCCGCCTTGGTTTCTTTGTTAGAAATAATTGCACTTGAATTTGCCACTCCGCTTGCTACATTTAAAATTTTAGTGGTTGCCTTTGCTGGCTGATATTGTTCGTTGCCTGATTGGGTGGCTTCGATAACAACAGTTCCATATCCTTTAAATTTTACGGTTTTTCCATCTATTTCAGCCGGGCCAGATGCAATCTTTAATTCTACCGGCAAACCTGAACTGGCTACAGAAACAACTTCCACAGGTGCACTTGCTATTGTGGTGCTTTCTGCCTGAGAAAATGTAATAGTTTGAGAAGCTTTTATTGTAGAGGTTGCAACAGCTTTTTGATCTGATGCTATTAAAAGAACAGATGAATAAGGGTTGATAGAAATCTTATTAGTATAAATTTTGTTGTGGACGTCTATATAAGATTTGCTTAAAGCGATAGTTTTTACTGTACTTGTAGCATTATATTGAAAAAGGATATAATTATCTATGCTGTTTGCAGGTATAGATTGCTGTGTTTTTACAGAATGCTGGTCTTTATTATAAGCGGCTTTCCATCCCGCAAGATCATAAGACTTATTTACATTAGTCCCGTTTTTTACAATATAAGCTGTGATATTGGCAAGCTCATTAACAGGCCTGAAATAAAAATTGCTATCTAATGATCCAAATGAAGCAATATCATCTTGCTGAGTAGATAATTTTGAAGTAAGCTGTGTTCCAATTTTTGAAAAGAATATATTGCTTTTAATATCAATATTCCTAATATTAGTGCTTGTTGATGAATAATGATCTTGTTCAAGCCTTAGTTGTACACCGTTGTTATAAACTGTATTGTTGTAAATATTAACGTATTGAGCATCATGAATTTTAATTCCATTATTTGAGCACATAGAAACTGTATTGCCTGCTACTGTTACACTTTCGCTTAAATCATCAATGTATATGCCTTCAGCAGCCAGGTATGATGCATTTGTGCCTTGAGAATTTCCAATCCCATTCAATACAATGTTGCCAATAATCTCCTTGTTGGAACTTTTAAACCAATCTCCCACATAAATTCCCGCCCCATCATCTTTTGTTAAGCAAAAATTATTGATGAAGTTATTTTTAACAGAAGCAGAATTACCACCAAAATATATACCGTTATAGCCAGTGCTGTCAATATTGTTTTTTTCAATCTTAGCATTGGCACCAAATGAGGTAATTGCGATATTAGTGCCCGAAACACTCTTGCCTAAGCCTACAATAAGACCTGTATTTTTAATTGTATTGTTCTTTATAATTGCATTTGTGCATCCATCATCGATGTGCATACCGCTGTTTAAAGAATGGTTGATTACAGAATTTTCAAGCTTAAAATCTGGTGAATAAGAAACTGAGAAAGCATCGGTTCCTGTTATGTTAGTAACACAGTTCTTAATTGTAACCCCTTTTGAATTAACGATATTAAAGGCATTGATTGATGCGCCTAAAAACTCAATGTTGTCAAATGAAACATTATTAGAACGCCGGATGTCTACTAAATTTGTACCTGAGCTTGTTTTAACATGATAAGATGAAGGGTCTTTAGAGCCGAAAAATACCATCATTGTTTTTCTTGAAGCATCAAAATACCACTCGCCGAATTGATCTAATGTTTTTTCGCTATTCTGAATAAAATAACCATATCCATTAGTAGGTGCATCTTTGCTTCCTGCCTCATAATTAAGAGTATTTCCAGAGTGTTGAGTCACTAATCTCCTATCAATAGTCCATCTGTTTTTCCTTATAACAACTTCTGCTCCTGTCCAATTTATGGAAGCTGATAATTGATTATCGGTTATAGAAGAATTGCCAGAATGAGATTCGTATGAAAGATAGCCTGTATTCGGATAACGCCCCATCCCCTGTTGAGAACCGTTTATTATCAGGCTAGTTCCATCTGTATTGCACAAAGCCTCATATATACCGCCCCCTACAGATTTCCAGGAAGTAAGAGGAATCAAACCGCTTATAACAGGTTTGCTGCCACTGCCATAAGCACCAAAAGAAATCGAAGAATGAGTTAATACAATAAATCCATCAAATATATCCCCTCTTTTAAATAAAATGGAATCCCCAGGAGCCATGCTCAAGAAAAAAGAATTAAGCTTGCTTAAAGTTTTCCAGGGAGTGTGTTGATTTTGAGCCTGGATGATGCTATTTTGATCATTCCCAATTGATGAAGAAAAATAATAATTAGCAGAATAAGAATACTTTGGTAGCACAAAAAAAGCTCCAATCAATAATATAAATAGAAACTGGCTTGCTTTTTGGTATGCGGCAACAAAACGTGTTACAGATAATTTGCTTTTCATATTTACTCTACTTTAAATTAAATGCTACAGCCTGAAACTGTTTATTTTAAATCAAAAAGATATAACGAGAAGCAATAAAAGAAGAGATACAAGAAAATTTCCCACTATTAGTGCAGAAATTATTGTTGAGTTTGAAGCATGTCCCACGATGCTTATGTTTTTCTGTTCTTTCAATTGCTAGACGATAATAGATGTTAACTCAAATATACAACAGTTTGTTCTAAAAAAATAACAAACTGTCCCCAATAACATACTTTATGCTTTTAATCTGTATAGCAATTGCTACAAAACCTCTTATTGGATAAATTGAGGGCATATTATTCTTGATTAAGATTTGATTGATTGCTTTAGAATGACATTAATCTCATTGCTATAAGATTTATAAGAGATGTAAACAAACAATTAATCCACAATAGCTATTTATTAAAAAATCAAAATGCCATGCTTGCCAATTGTTTTATACAGCCTTTAGAGAAATGCTATCTTCAAACTGAAAAAGATAATTATACCTACGGATGGCTTAGAGATAGGATTCAAAAAATAACTTTCGTGTTCCAACAATTTAATGTTGGTATAAATGACAGGATAATCCTATCTACTACCAATGAAGCTGAGATAAGTGCAATATTTCTTGCAGCCTTAAACCAAGGTATAGGTGTAATTGTGGTTGATAATGATACCAAAACTCCACGGGTTGAAGCAATTGTAGATAAAGTTGACCCTAAGCTGATTATAGCAGATGCAGGCCTTATAGCAAGCTGGGAATTAAAAAATACTGCTACCTCTACTCTTATATCTATTGATAGCCTAGCTCTTGATCAAACTGATCTTGACCAGTATTTCGATCTTATAGATAACGCATCCGATATAACTATTGAAGTTAAAGAATACCCCGATTCACTTGCTTATATAATGTTTACTTCGGGCACTACTTCAGATCCTAAAGGTGTTGCCATATCACAAACAAACCTTGTAACCCATTTAACAACCTTACAAAATGTTTATGGACTTACGGCTGATAGCTTACTTCTTAACCAGTTAATTCTGTCTCATGCAGATGGATTGATCCAGGGGCCTGTATTAGCTGCGTTTGTGGGATGTACCTGGCATCGCCCTTTTGGATTTTCAATAAATACCGTGTCAACGCTATTGCAATATATATATACAAAAGACATAACCCATTTTATTGCTGTGCCAACCATGTTGCATTTCCTGGTGCATAATTCCGAAGGGCATGAGAACAGCTTCCATAATCCTAAATTCCAATTAATTATATCAGTATCTGCCAATCTTAACAAAAGCCTATGGGATATTTTTGAAGAGACTTTTAAGGTTAGCCTTAGCAATGTATACGGTTTAACGGAAACAGTTGCAGGAAGCCTATTTTGCGTCCCATTAAATAATAATTATAAAAAATATACAGTGGGAAAGGCAGTAGATTGCTTTACTAAGATCATTGATGAGAATGGCAATTTGGTGCCTTCAGGAGAATCCGGGCAATTATGCTTGAAAGGTGACCATATTATGCGGGGCTACTGGAAAAACCAGGAGAAAACCGATGAAGCCATAAAAGACGGTTGGCTATATTCTGGGGACAGGGCCATACAGGATGAGGATGGTTTTATCACGATAGTTGGAAGAATTAAGAGCGAGATAATTTCAGGGGGCATGAATATCCAGCCTCAGGAAATTACAGAATGCATATTATATCACGAAAAAGTATTCGATGCTTTTGCCTTTGCATTGCCTGATGAAATATTAGGTGAAAAACTTGCTTTGGCAATAGTTCCGCAAAAAGGAGAATCTCTAACCAAACAGGATATTATTGCTTACTGCACCCAAAAACTTGAAAAAAAGTTAGTACCACAAGAAGTGTACATTTTAAATGAGTTGCCAAAGGGAATATCCGGCAAGGTTCAAATAGAAAAATTAAAAGATATATGTAAAACTATTCATAATAATGCTTCAAATACACCATCCACCGGAGAAAGCAATATCCTGAATATTATTTTCGAAATTTATAACAAGCCACTGTCGCAACTTTCGCTAGATTCTGATTTCTTCGATTTAGGAGGAGATTCTATGCTTGCGGCTCTTTTCATTGCCAAAGTTGAACAGGTTTACAAGGTAAGATTGCAGTTTCGGGAGATTTATAAAACTTCAAACCTCAAAGAACTTGACGCACTAATTGTAAAGCTGCAATCTAAAGAAAGCTTTGCTGAACAGGAAATCCAACGCATAAAGCCTCAGGTTTACCCTTTAAGCGAGGGAGAAAAAAACACTAAAATAATTATTGTAGCAAATGATTATTACGAGATACATGAGCTAGCCGATCATTTAACAGAAACTTACGATTGCTATTTTGTGCAATACCCCATTACTTTTAAATATGCTGATAATAAAAAGAAGGGGATTAATAAAATACCAACCGTAAACCAAATCTCTCAGGAGATTATAGAATTATTGAAAAACAATCAGCTTATTGATGATAGAACATTATTTATGGGCTTCTCTTTTGGAGGCCTTGTAGCTTTTGAAATAGCACGGCTGTTAAATATTCATGCTAGGGTTAAACATAAAGTTATACTGATAGATGCAATAGTTTCAGATTTGCGGTTCCCGCTCCTTACAAGATATCTAATTAAAGTTAGAAGAAAGATTGATACTATATCTTCAAATTTTGAACCTAAAAAAGCATCCATCGATAACCACGCAAAAAAGCATTTAATGACATTTGTGAAAAGCCATAGCAATTTTAAAAATGAATACATGTCTTTGGCTAAAGAAATAGAGGATGATTATATACCAGATGAAATTGAAGATGGCGTTGTTGTATTGATAACAAGCGAAACCAATGAAGCAAAGGAAGAAAATATACGATATTGGAAAAACAAGGTAAAATGCGGCTTGCTGGTAATAGAAGCTAAGGGAAATCATAGAATGTGCTTATTAAACCCAGAGTTAAGCAAATGGGTATTTAAGCTAACCCACTTATTGAAAGCATTGACAGGAGTTTCTGCCGCTTAGAAAATGATATTTCTAAGTAAGCTTGAAAAGCTGACCCCCGATATTCGAACTTATTTGTTGGCTAATTATTTATCCGGCGACGAATCTGCCAAAGCATTAAAATTACAGGATACAATACAGGCAGATAGCTATATCCAATCTCATGCATTTCTGCGCAAGGCACTTTCCAATATCTTGAATACCCAACCCCTTTCCCTGAAATTTTATACTAATACCTGGGGGAAACCATTTCTGCAAAATTGGCCCAATATCCATTTCAATCTTTCTCATACATTTGGAATGGCGGCGCTTATTGTGAATAAAACATATTGCGGTATTGATGTAGAATGGATTAAAGAACAAAATATTGAACTTATTAAAAATGTGGTATATCATCCGGATGAACTCGCAAATGAAAAGCTATTGAAAAAGAGGCCTGAAATGCTTTCTAATTTTTATCGTATTTGGGTTATAAAAGAAGCTTTTTTAAAAACCTTGGGCACAGGCTTATCTACCGATCCCACCTCGCTTAAAGTGATACATATAAAAAGCAATCAATATAAGGTACAAGGCGGGGAAAATGGTTTAATAGATGCAAAAATCATTTACAGCCAGTTTCAGGATTGGGCAATGGCGTATTCTATTTCAGCAGACGAAATCAATGGGCCTACAAAAGAAAATCCTATCCAATGGGTTTCAGTACCGGATTGCTCAATAAACAAAATCACCTATAGCTGAAATGCAGGCCATAACTTTCTTCATCTAAAACATCTTTCCACTCGCTTATCAGCTTTTTATAAGCCTCGCCTACTGGCCGAATTTTCCTATCCATATCAAAAAGCCCCATTTCATTAACCTTGCCAGCATTTGAGCGAAGGGCAGTATCCCAATCTACCTGATCAATAAGGCTATACCAAGTAAAACCTACAATGGGGAAACCGTCCTGCTTAAACCTGTAAAGGTTTGCCCACTCCTTTTTAAGCCAGTTTACCGAATATGGCTCGGCGATATTAGTTTCGGTGTGCATTACCGGCAAATTATATCGATTATAATATTGGTGGGTAATAATATAATATCCAAATATTTCTCCCGCAGCAGATGTGCTTCCATCGGCATGCACCATATGTTCGTTGGTAATATAATAATCATTGCCCATGATACAGTTGGCTTTGATATAGCTTTTTTCAAACCATTGATATTCTTCATCTGTCATTCCATTTTCCAACAAATACTTATACATAGGCACGTTTACCGGATGCCCGTAAGACAAATCAAGGGAGAGGAAGCGCTTTTCATTTAAAAAGTCGGCCTGTTGCCTGCAAGAAGGGTCTTCCGCATGAAAATATTCTGAGGATTCGCTTTGGATGAAAGTAGCTTCGGGAGAAACTTCCAGAATGGCCTGCATGGCGAGTACGTTGGCTTTGCATAGATTTTTTAAAGCTGTAACGAAAGCTCTGTCGCTGCTTAAGCTTTCATTCCACCAACCGTACTGGGCAGAAAAAGTAGCAGCAATAAAAATCTCATTAACTGGGGTAAAAAATTGGAGATGTGGATATCTGGCGGCAAATGCTTTAGCATACTCTGCAAAATACTGTGGCCAATCTGCGTTTTGAAAATCCCCTATCCAGTCTGGCACACCAAAATGGCATAAATCAACCAAGGGGACTATGCCTAATCGTTCCAATTCTGTAAAAGTTTCATCAGAAAAAGACCAGTCATATTTCCCGGGCGCTAAATGAGTCTTATAATAGGGTGGCCCGTAGCGCAAAAATTCTATGCCCATTTCTTTAACTAATGCAAAATCTTCCTTCCACAATTTGTAATGGCCACATTTTTCCATTTCATCAATCCGTATCTTTTTTCCATCAATCAGAATTGTTGGATAGCTGTTTTCTATACCGGTAGCAAACATGAACTTATTCCTCATATCACAAATTAAAGATTAGGTTAAAGTATATCAAGCCTGCCACCATCAACAATTAAAGTAGTGCCATTAATATATACGGCCTCATCAGAAGCAAGAAAGCAAATTGCCGCAGCCAGATTCTCTGGCTTGCCAACAGCACCCTCTATTTTTTCTTTCCCGCTTTTTACATTTGGGTTAGACCATAGCATTGGAGTATCTATAGCACCGGGCGCTACTGCATTAAAGCGTGCCTGGGTAGCGGGATACTCCAAGCTTAAACCTCTTGTAAAAGCCTCTAATGCTCCTTTACTTGCAGCGTAAGGCAGCACATTAGGCGTAGTTTGATGCCCATGGACTGAACTGATATTTATAACCGCAGCGCCTTTCATGTAGGGGAGGGAATATTTGCAAAATAAAAAGGCAGATCTAAGATTTACAGCCATAAGCTGGTCCCATTCTTCAATCTCAAGTTCTATAATGGGCTTAAATGTCATCATAGCGGCATTATTAACAATTACATCAATTCTTCCATACGTATCAATTACAGTCTTGATGCATTTCTCAATTTGATCTGGAAAGCCAATATCAGCTTTAATGTACTGAGCTCGGCCATTGTTTTCCTTAATAAGCCCAACGGTTTGAGCACCTTCTTCGTCATTTCTTCCAACAACAATAACTATAGCTCCTTCGGCCCCAAATTGCAGGCATGTTGCTTTTCCTATCCCAGAAGTGCCTCCGGTTACAAGGCAAACTTTATTTTCAAATCGCATGGGTTATTTCTTTAGGGCATAACCTTCAGAAAATAAATCTGTTTGAAATTTCTGTAACCGCTTGGCTAAAACTTCGTAGAAATATTAAAAAAAAATAAATTATGGAAAACAGGCTCGCTGTTAATGTAAGCTCACCTAAAAAAGCTTATACTTTAAAATCAGTATATATTACGATGATAAGCATGTACATCCCTCTTTTAGGCATTATTTGCATAATCTTTTTTAACAAAAAAGCGGAATTAAATTCAGGATTTG
>JAYVNR010000099.1:0-2014 GCA_043758305.1 Pedobacter sp.
AAGCGGGGTTTGGTTTGTTTATAAATCTAAAGAATTTGAACCTATGCCAAAACAAATAGAAGCAGAGGCATTTGAAGAAAGTGCAGATAAAAACTTAGAGAAGCATAATCCTATTTAACTATGAAAATATTATGGATATATCTGGCAATATGCGCTTTGCCATATTTCGCAAACGGGCAATCTACCGTACAAGATAGGCCTGCATTCGCAAGAGATAATGTAAATGCCGTTTTATGGCAGCAAAAGTCGGGCGAATACAGAGCTTTGGCATATCAGGCATACAATCTGGCTAAGTTGCGGCTTGCCCAATCCTTTGCAGTTCCTAGTAAAAAACCACGCTGCGTTATTGTTGATATTGATGAGACAATATTAGATAATTCAGCTTTTGAGGGGTATGAATTGCACAATGGCACAAGCTATAACCAGAACGATTGGTTATTGTGGACATCAAAAGCTATCGCTGATACAGTTCCCGGAGCGCTTGGATTTTTAAAATATGCAGCGAAGAAAGGAGTGGCAGTATTTTACATTACAAATAGAGGAAATCCGGAATTAGAAGCTACTTTAAAAAATCTTCAGATTTTTAAATTTCCATTTGCTGATGCAAAGCATGTGCTTGTAAGAGACAATTCTTCCGATAAGGAATCGCGGCGCAAGCAGGTAGCAGAAAAGTATAATATAGTTTTGCTATGCGGAGATAACCTAAATGATTTTACTGGCTTTTTCTACCTAAAACCTCAGGATGAGCGCAATGCTGCAGTTGATAATATGCACAATCGCTTTGGCAAACAGTTTATTGTATTGCCTAATCCAATGTATGGAGATTGGGAACCACCAATTTATCAATATAAAAAAGGATTGACCGAACAGGAAAAAGCAGATCTGCGCATGGGCTCTCTAAAAGATTTTTAATCTAACATTGAGGAAGGTTTCCCCAGTATGGGAAAAAAAAACATCACAAAATAGTTTAGAGGCCTCTATATATTGAGATAACGAAGGTTTTTTTATTTGGTGCTAAATTTGAAATAGGTTTGGCATGAAAAAAACCTTGCTAATTCTCACATCTATATTATCGCTTAGTTTGGGTTTACGTGCACAAAACAATGACCTTAACTGGATGCTGACGGCTCAGGCGGGCACAACAAGCAATATCAACACTAACTATCACACAGCATTATTATGGGGCTTTAAAAACGATGCTGGCCAGCAAATATCCATAGGCCCAGTAATAAAAGGGTTTATGAGCAACAATCATATAGAAAACTTATTTGGAGCAAGGCTTTATTCCAAAGTAAATTTGGTAAATAATATAGGCTTATACATGCAAGGCGACCTGCTTAAAACAAACTTGATGCATCCCGGATTTGATGGAATTTCATTGATTAAAACAACTCCTAAGCTAGAAACAAGCATGGGCATTGAGTTTGTAATTTTGAATAATTTCTCTTTAGGTGGAGGATATAATTTTCAAGAATATAATCCTGTAAAGAATGCTAAGACAGGAACAATGAATTTGCGGGCAGTATTTAATTTTTCACTATCCGGCAACAATTATTAAAGGCAATGCTCTTAAAGGCTGTTATGCATGCATAGCAGCCTTTTTTATTTTCGCCTAATTAATATCAAGAATCACAAGCTAAATTTTAATTTTCCCAAACAATAAAAAGCATATGTTGTTATGACTTCGGTATGATTAAATTCGACGCATCTTGAATTTATTTATTCTAATGCCATTATTCCTTTTAAACTAAAGATGATAGGATTTTAGGCAATATAATAACACTGGCATAACATATACTTTTAAGAGCTTTTACAGTATGGCAAAACGCATACTCATTTTTGACGATGATATAGATATACTTTCTATCTGCAGTTACATTCTGGAAGAACAGGGCTGGGAGGTTCATACTTCTACTAATTGCAATGATATTTTAGAAAAAACGCGTAATGTGATGCCAGAAGTTATCATGATGGATAATTGGATTCCCGATTCGGGAGGAATAATTGCCACACA
>JAYVNR010000100.1:0-2013 GCA_043758305.1 Pedobacter sp.
CATTCATTATTCAAGTGGAGTGAACTTGTGCGGAAAATGCGTCCCCGGTGGATTTATGAGTGTAACGCCGAACGGAGCGGTTATATGCAATCTTGAAATCTCACCACCACCTCCAGCACCAAAACCCGAATTTGATCCGTATATTACTGGTTATTCCATGGTGCCTCCCACGAATAAAAATAGGGGAAGAACTCTACTCGATGGTACCGATGCTAACCTGAATAAGTACGTCGGCATAGCAGTGGCTTCCGCAATCATAAAGTGGGACATCGCCGTTGTTTCCGGAGAAGTAGACGCATTGTACGGTATGGTGCAAGGACTTTGGTCTTTGTTTACAGACCCAAAAGCTGTTGTGGTTAACATCTTGTACGCTGGAGCCCATCCTGGACAAACGGCGTTAGCAATTGCTAATCAGATTAAGCATGCCTGTATTGGGCCAGGCAAGTCATATAAAGATCTTGGAAGGTGTCTAGGCAATGCTGTAGCCAATATTGGGCTCTTGTTTATTCCTATTGGTGGGGAAGTTGCAGAATCTGGCGAAGCAACTTACTTATTAAAAGGGGTTGAAATGGCCGACCGTGATATTGTTGAGGCTGTGCAAGCAGAAGAGACGGTAAATTTGGCAATTTATGTAGGCAAACTTACTAGATAGACTACCAATTTGTCCTAATTTATTCAAAAGAACCCCCGGGGGGCTTGGAGCTTGTGTTGGAGCTGGAGCCAAAAGTCAAGGAAAAGCGTTGATTAATTCTATTGAATATCCAAAGTCGGATTTTCTGAACGGTGGGCCAACGTTATCTTCACCTGTTGTTGAGACCGTTGCAAAAGATTATTCAAGTTTGGTTAAAGACATCACTGCCACGAAAGTAAAACAAACTCAAACAAACATTGAAACTCTTTTGAGGGAAACACTTGGTCAAACCGCTGAACTGACCAAAGCTACACAACTTAACACTGTTGAGGCTGCAGCTCTTGCAGATATGGAGAAAATAGCCAGTTTACTTGATCCTGTAAATTTAGTTGGTGATGTCCCATACATTGGAACAGCAGAAGGAAAAATAACTGCTTGGTACCAAACGATGAAAAAGTACTACTCTAACGCTAAGGGTAATGTCAATTCACACGAGAAGCTTAACAGGGCTTTCCAAAAGGAATATGGTCTGACTGATCAAGAGGCAAGGGCCGTATATGCATGGACTGATGTGGGTAGAACTGTCGATCAAGTTTTCCTCCCAAAGGCTTTCCCAAAACTACCAAAATTTGAAGGGTATTTAGTGAGGTCTACTCATCTACATGAAGAGGAAGTGGCTGCACTTGAAACCGCTTTGTCAAAAGGGTCTGCAATCGACGCAGAGGTCCTTGTAATTCATCATGCTAAAGAAGTACCACAGAATCTGCCTAAGATTATCTCCTCTAAATATCCGCCTCTCCCTAAATCTATACCTGGTATGACCAAAGCACAAAACGCTGCTTTTCAAGCTAAAAATCAGGAATTAGTTGCAGTTGCTGCTAGAGCGGAATTTAACCAGCCAAAGCTAAAAGTAATGGCAACTTCAATGGCGGGTAGAGGAATTTATCAAAAAAGCAACCCATACCGGTTTATTATCCGTTCAAAAGAAGGACGCTATATATCTCCTTTGAGTAAATCACCGGGGGAAAATGAAGTCATTTATCTCTCGGGCGCTAAATTCAAGGTTTTAGGAAAGGCAAAGCTTCCTTATGATGTCACAGCCTACTTTTTCGACGAACTATCTGCCGGCATTACGCCATGATAACCTGAGACGAATTATTTTTTGGTATTAGATTATCTTGCAATTTACTTTATGAAAAGTTTACCTGCCAATATATACTTTACAATGTTAGCTAGGAGTTGAAGTCCCTTAGTGGATCTCCCTGAAGTAGTTAGTGAAGTTATACGACCACTTTCTTTATTCAGCCATAAATACGGAAAGTGCGGAATCAAACTCTGTATTTGAAAGAAGTAGACCTAATTATTAGTTGCTAAATACCCGT
>JAYVNR010000101.1:0-2011 GCA_043758305.1 Pedobacter sp.
TTTCGGGAATATAATCCTTGTCTCTTTTTTTAAGATTACTCAGGGGTAGCTGGATACTAATATCCGTTTTGCCCGATGGCGCATAAACGCCTTCTACAAAAAGCGATAGTACTGTTGAATTGACCTCCATTCTGTTAATTTGGAGTGCCCCATTTGTAAAAGTTACCTTATCCTTTATCTCTGCAAAAGAAACGTCTGAAAAATCGCGTTTCTTAAAGGCTACGGCTTGCACTTCCTGTATAGGCTTAAAATCGACCAGCGCCCCGTTGCGTATGGAAAAATCAGCCTCGCCATTAAGCGTTTTCGTATCAGGGTTTCCGGCATTATCAAGCAATAATGAAACCTTTGCGTCTGCAGTTAGCAGTCCGCGAATATTTTTAGAGGTAAGCGCCGGCATACCGAAGTTCTCAAATTCGTACCATACTTTTTGAGCGTCAACATTTTTCATGTTTAGATTGGCGTTTAGCACAAATCGTTTGCCGGACTGCTCCGTAATCTTCGCTGTAACAGAAATATTGCCGGTGCCATGTTGCAGCGAGGCGTTTTTGAGTAACCAGGAATTTGCATCAATCGCAATATTTGCGCTGGCATTGTGGGCCTCAAAACGACGGTACAGGAGTTTGTCCGCGCGTAGCGATACCGCAACATTGCCACTGGACAAAAGATTATCGAGCTGCTGTGCAGTTTTTGCAAGGCCCCCATTTTTTGTATTTCTGGATTTTGCCTTTGTTGGAAACCTTCTAGAAAGTATAGAGCTTACCTGCGTAAGATTTAATACCGGCGCGGATATATCAAGCCTAAGCGACAATCCCCCCGCTGCGTCCCCGAGGAGGGCAAGTGCATTTTTGGCTTCTCCTCGAAAACGGAGTTCGTCGTTGTGGATCTTGCAGGTAAGGGTGTCGATAATTAGGTCTGTATTCCGGAACCGGATTGCGGCATGGCAGTTGGATAGATTTGATTGCGAGGCCCGCATGAGTATGTTGCCATTTTCAATATGAAGCAGGCCATTGAGTGAAGCATTTTGCGCGCTGATTTGATCGAAGGGGCCATTATAATTCAAATCCAGTGTGTCCGTCCCTGCCGTTAGGGATAGGGCCCCTGATTGCATAATTTCATTCAGGTGCGACAGTGGAAAGCGTGAATGCAGGTCAGCTTCCAATTTGGGAATGGTTAAATTATTAATGATCATTTTTTCCGAGGTCATGGTTAAACCCTGCCAATCTCCCCGGAAATGATATACTTCCACTTTTGAGTTACTATCATTTCTCGGCCCCCCTTTCACAACCTCGTTAGTATATAACCCGCTGAAGGAGCAGTTGTCAAAATTAAGCAGGGGTGTAGTAAGAGTATTTTTTTCTGTTGACCAGTGCGCTACAATCAGGGGATTACCTCCGATCAGGCTGCCATCAAGGGTCGCATCCGCATTTACGGGCATGGCTACATTTACAAGACTGATGCCCTTGGCGGTTTGCTTAGTGAGTAAGCTTTTCGCAAAATCAACTGTAATATTATTTGTAACCGTCCTTAGTGAAAATTTCTGAACCGTGCCAAAGGAAAACAGCCCTGAAAACCGGAACGGCTGGTTAGATATGGAGATTGGAATGCTGTCAAAACTGAGTTCTTTTTTGGCGGACGAATATTGCAGGGTATATTCTCCGGCGAGCAAATGATTGGTAAGGTAACTTCCGATGTTTTGATTAAAGGCCAGCGTCTTTACACGAATGGATTCCGAGACCGCTATCTCCAGAGTGCCGGCAACTCTTTTTGTGGTCGCTTGCAGGTTTGCGATATACAGGTCAAATAATTTTGCTTTCGAAACGTCTTCTATAATTACAGCGAAATTATTCAATGATATTTTGTCCAGGATATTAGCTGTTGCGGCATCTGTTTCTTTCGCAGCAGACTTGTTGCTCCCTTTTAATAAATAGGCATTACTATAACCGCTGCTATCTGTAAACAAATGTAGATGGCCGGAGTCTATTTCAAGTTTATTGATTGACAGTCTGGCCAT
>JAYVNR010000102.1:0-2010 GCA_043758305.1 Pedobacter sp.
AAAGTTATCTATGGGTTGCATGTATTTTTAATTTAATACATCACGTAGTTTTATAACTTTGGCGGTTGTAAAATGCTGCAATGCAAAGTAACTTGCTTAAATGAAAACTGCATGAAAAAGCAGTATCAACACAGCATTTAATAGCTAAAAGTACAAAATTCATTCCATAACAAAACATATGAGCAAGGGCTTAACGAGCAGGGGCGAAGATTATTCGCAATGGTACAATGAACTGGTAAACAAGGCAGATCTGGCTGAGCATTCTGCAGTTAGAGGCTGTATGGTTATAAAGCCATATGGGTATTCTATCTGGGAAAAAATGCAGGCTGCCTTAGATAAAATGTTTAAAGATACCGGCCATAGCAATGCTTATTTCCCCCTGTTCATACCTAAATCTTTTTTCTCAAAAGAGGCATCGCATGTAGAAGGTTTTGCTACAGAATGTGCTGTTGTGACGCATTATCGCCTTAAAAACGATGGCAATGGAAATATTATCGTAGATGAGGATGCAAAACTGGAAGAAGAGCTTATTGTGCGCCCAACATCCGAAACTATTATTTGGAACACATACCGGGGATGGATACAAAGCTACCGAGACCTGCCCTTACTAATAAACCAATGGGCTAATGTGGTAAGATGGGAGATGCGCACACGCTTATTCCTTCGCACCGCCGAATTTTTATGGCAGGAAGGGCATACCGCACATGCTACAGCTCAGGAAGCTATCGAAGAAACTGAACGGATGCTTGAAGTTTATGCAACTTTTGCTGAGGAGTTTATGGCTGTACCGGTTATACGTGGCAAAAAAACTGCCAGCGAAAGGTTTGCCGGTGCACTTGAAACTTACTGTATAGAATCATTGATGCAGGATGGCAAAGCCTTGCAAACAGGCACTTCACATTTTCTGGGACAGAATTTCGCAAAGGCATTCGATGTAAAATTCACATCAAAAGAAGGAAAGCTGGATTATGTATGGGCTACTTCCTGGGGTGTTTCCACACGTTTGATGGGCGCACTTATCATGGCACATTCAGATGACTCAGGCTTGGTTCTGCCTCCAAAATTAGCCCCTATACAGGTTGTTATAGTGCCAATTTACAAAGGCGATGAAGAGCGTGAAAAAATAACCGAAGTGGCCGAAAGAATAGTTTCTGAACTCAAAATTCGCAACATATCTGTAAAATATGATGATCGCGATACCCAGCGCCCAGGCTTTAAATTTGCCGAATACGAGCTAAAAGGAGTGCCAGTGCGCATAGCCCTGGGCGGGCGAGACCTTGAAAACGGCACGGCAGAAATTGCACGAAGAGATACCAAAGAAAAACAAACTTTAAGCCGCGAAGGTCTTGAAGACCACATTGTTGCCCTTTTGGATGAAATTCAGTTGAATATTTATAACAAAGCCCTAAAATTCAGGACAGATAAAACAACAGAAGTGAATTCGTACGAAGAACTGAAGCAGGTTTTAGATGAAAAGGGGGGCTTTGTATCAGCTCACTGGGATGGGACTCCCGAGACGGAAAAGCAGATAAAAGAAGAAACTAAAGCTACTATACGCTGCATCCCTTTAAACAATAAACAGGAAGAAGGGGCATGCATTATTTCTGGTAAGCCAAGCAAAGAAAGAGTATTATTTGCCCGGGCGTACTAGATAAGATAATCAGGAATGACGACTAAAGAAATCAGGAAAGCTTTTTTAGATTTTTTTGAAAGCAAAGGGCATAAAATAGTCCCTTCTGCCCCAATTGTAGTTAAGAACGACCCTACGCTCATGTTCACCAACGCGGGCATGAACCAGTTCAAAGATATTTTTCTGGGCGAAGCTCCTGTTAAATTTCCCCGTATTGCAGATACACAGCGCTGCCTTCGCGTTTCCGGCAAGCATAACGATTTGGAAGAAGTTGGGATCGATACCTACCATCACACCATGTTCGAGATGCTTGGCAACTGGAGCTTTGGCGATTATTTTAAGAAAGAAGCCATTGCCTGGAGCTGGGAGCTGCTTACAGA
>JAYVNR010000103.1:0-6432 GCA_043758305.1 Pedobacter sp.
AAATTGAAATGCCTATTCAGGACAGTCCCTGGGGTTCTTATTTTGGTATGTTCAGAGACAAATTTGGCTTTGAATGGATGGTAGACTTTGACCCAAAATACAATGGAGAAACAGGAAAATAAAACCAAGAACGGCTAATAGCACCTCCAAAAAGGGCTGGGTTTTGCTGCACCAACGGCGTATTAACTGAATTACACGGTAGACAAACAATAAACAGAAGCTTATTAAAATTTAAATTCCTCGCTCTTAACATCCTCCTTTCCCGGCAAACTCTTTCCAATTACATCTGTCGGATCGTAAAACTCGGGCGCACGGAACTCAGCCCGATATATTTGGCCTTTGGCAAAAGCGCTGTCTGGCGTAAAAACCAACCTATCAGCCTCTACATCTATTTTGCCCGGAAATGGTTTTTCTAAGCCAATCAGTTCTTCGTTTGCAGATTGCGGGTAAACCGAATAGACAGACTGCAGTTCGGCTTGCCCTAATGAGTCGTTTCGCATAGATTGTATAATATTATGATCTATGCCTTTTAAAACAATTTTGCTGCTACCTTTATTTAATTCAAAATAGATTGTGCCATTGCCCTGTTTTGGTGCAGCGCTTTGGCAGGAGATTAAAAAAACTACAAGAAAGCTTATCAAACAAATGGTGTTAAAATTATAAAACATGAGATTTATTATTGAAATTTTATTGATGGGAGCGGCAGTTGCAATTGCTGCATTCCTTATTCCGGGCGTATCGGTAAACGGTTTTTTAAGCGCAATAATTGCAGGCGTTTTAATCGCTTTGGCAAACGCTACAATTGGCACGCTTTTGCGGATACTGGCTTTTCCAATCACCATTCTTACATTAGGGCTATTTTCTTTTATCATCACCGTATTAATGGTTTTGCTGGTTGATAAGCTTATGGATGGCTTTAACACTTCGGGATTTTTCTCTGCTATGTTATTTGCCTTAGTGCTTGCCCTGGTAAAAATGGCATTCGGCATGCTGTATAAGGAAAACTAAAATTACAATCCGCTTAAAGCTTTAATAACTGTTGGCGATTTATCGCTGGCGGCTGTTTTAAGCACACTTCCAATATCCCGGTTCTTAAAAACCTTGTTAAGCGTAGTTATGGCTGCGGCACGAACGTATGATCGTTCATCCTTCAATGCCATATTTTGTACCATTGGGTAAACCAAATCAAGCTGATTTTTATCCATGTTGGGCACAAATTCTAGAGCCAGTTTACGAATATACCAGCTTTTATCCTGGAGTGCCTCTATCATTTTCAGTTTAGATAAACGCTCTCTTTTATTAGCAATAAATTCTAAAACTGCCTCATATCTATCCAAAAATAGTGGGGCATGCTCATATTGAAAAGCAAATTTGTTTAATGATTTATCCTCTGATTTTTCTGCCAAAAGATATTTTTCTGCATCCACATTTATTAGATCAGGTTCAGAATCGACAGGAAATGAGAATGTTTGCTGCTTCTTATCAAAAGTAATTTCCTTTCTTTCAACTTTACCTGCATAGTAAATATCTACTGCCAGCGGAAGTTTGTAAAGAGGCATTTTTGCCAGATCCTGCATTTGCTGGAGGTTAATAATAGCTCGCCTTGCAACAGCATCATATTTGGTTTGGATTGTTATTTGGGGATGCCCGGGAGATAAAAACCACTGATCAAAAAACCATTTTAAGTCCTCTCTGCTAACATCTTCGAAAGCCTTGCGCAAATCTTGCACATCAGCTGTTTTGTATGCAAATCTGTTAAGGTATAGCGTTAAGCCCTTAAAAAAGGCTTCATCGCCAATGGTTTTGCGCAACATATGTAAAACTCTTGACCCTTTTTCATAAGTTACATTGTCAAACATATCATCAGGATTAGGATAATCATTCCTGATAAGGCTTTTGGTACTGTTTTTTGGATTGATCAGGTAGGTTTGCTGTTGCTTCATACCTTCATAATCCGCAAAATCTCTCCCGTATTTAAATTCGTTCCAAAGGTATTCGCCATAGGAAGCAAAAGATTCATTTAGTGCTAAATTTCCCCATGATTTACAGGTTACAAGATCGCCAAACCATTGATGGAAAAGTTCGTGCGATATGATACTTTCATAATTTTCATCCAAAAGCTGCCCTTCATCCATATTCATTTTATCGAAAAATACGGTTGCGCTGGTATTTTCCATTGCACCGCTCACAAAATCGCGAACCACAATCTGCGAGTATTTGTCCCATGGAAAATCTATGCCTAGTTTTTCAGAAAAAAATTCCATCATTTGTGGGGTTTTACCAAAAATCCGCTCTGCATTTGATGCAAATTCTGGCTCCATAAAATAGCTTACCTCTTTTCCCCGCCATACATCTTTTGTAATACTAAAATCTCCGGCAGCAATCATCGTCAGGTAGGTTGAATGCTGTTTTTCCTGCTTCCATGTATCTGTGCGTGTGCCGTTGCTATTGTTGATAGAAAAATCTAGCTTTCCGTTAGAGAGGGTCTTCATCTTATCGGGAACGGTAATGCTTATTTGCTGCGACATCTTTTCCTGTGGCCCGTTAATGGTTGGGAACCACGTAGAATTATAATCAGTTTCGCCTTGCGACCATACCTGCACGGGACGATTTTTGTCTCTGCCCCGAGGGTTTACAAAATATAATCCCCTAGAATCTGAAGTACCAATATCCACGCCTACTTTTAATTTATCTGGCATAGCCACATAATCAATTAGGATGGTAAAATCTTCTTGTGGAGAGTATCTTTTATCAAGCTGAATGGTCAGTTCATTTCCGTTGTACGAATAGTTGAGCGGCAATTGCTGCTGTTCTGAAGAGTTGATTTTGTTCCTGACTAAAGAAACATCATTTACCCTGAACCCTACAGCATTTAACACAATTTGATCTGAAACAGCTGCATAAGGCTTAGCCATGATATATGCTTTACCTATTACAAAAGCACTATCCCAGTTAAAGCTGATTTCTAACTTGGTATTTAAAATATCGGTTGTTTTAAGATAGTTGGTAGAAATAGTTAAAGAAGCTGGAGAATGCGCCTTGGGAAGCATTGAGGCACACGAACTTAAAAAAAAAGCCGCCCAAATAAGGCAGCTCAATTTTTTCATCATATCTATATTAGCTTTCCTTAAGCAGATCATCAATTAATTTTTCAAATTCTTCTGTAAATTCTGTGTAGTGATTGCCGGTTCCAGGCCCGCTAAAACCAGTATGGATTTTCCGCACTTCGCCTTTTTTATCAATTATTATGGTGGTGGGAAAAGCAAGGAAAGAGCTAAGCATAGGAAGACTTTTGGCCACTTCGGTTTTATTATTGGTATACCCGGTTATTAGAAGTGGGTAGACAACATTAAAGCGTTTTTGCAATCTGGCTACATTTACCTTATTCTTTTCAAAATCAGTAGAACGTTCATATGCGAGCCCTACAATTTCAACTCCACGAGATTTATATTTATTGTAAAAGGGAGACAAATAGGCAGTTTCGTCCATACAGTTAGGGCACCACGAGCCCATAAACTGTACGATGGTTACCTTTCCTTTAAAACGCTCATCATCCAAAGAAACTTTCTTACCATCAAGCCCTGGAAAATTAAAAGAAATTTTCTTTTCGCCCGGCTTAAGGGTTGTTAGCGAATAGGCATCGGGCAACATAGCTTTTTCATCCTTTTTAGCCGTCCAGTTATCTATTGAGGTTAGGCCCGAGTAGAATTTCCCATCGGTTATAGTGGTGCTATCTTTAATATTCCCGGTAAACAAATAGGCATGGCCACCATCAAAGCATGAAAGAAATAGTTTATTATCAGATACTGTGCCTTCAAGGAAACGATAATCTCCGTTTGTGGTCAGGAAAGTTCCGGTTGCACTGTGCCCGTTATGCTTAAACTCGCCGACTGTAACGGTTGTGTCTTTGCCATCGCCGCTAATAAAAACTGCAGACCACCGCCCGCCAACATTGTATTTTGAATTGCTATCTGCTTTGAAAAATCGCCAGGAAGCTCCGGGCTCGGCATTAAAACGCATCATCACATCATTTGCTGCCAGATGTTTTATCCAGTTTCCTTGCAGGGTTTTTCCATTAAATATTACCCTGATTTCAGAATCGAACAGAGGCATTTTAATAAATACAGAATCTCCCGAAAGATTTATCTCATCAACTTTAAATTTTTCATCGCCATTGATAATGTTAAGCTGCTTTTTGTCTTTTGTGCCATACACAACAAAATTAAAGGGAATTTCGGCTCCAGATTGGGTTTTAAGGGTTGCACGCCATGTGCCATTTTTTAATTCTGCCTGTTTTGTGCTACATGCCCAAAAAAGCATTATTAAGAAACTTGCGGCAATGGTTTTTATAAGAGCTTTTCTAATCATGCAAATATTTTTATTGCAATCTATTGATTTAGTGAACCAAATACTAATTATCGTAAAACGTCCCGTGATATAATCATCCGCTGAATTTCTGAAGTTCCTTCATAAATCTGGGTGATTTTTGCATCACGCATAAGGCGCTCAACATGATATTCCTTTACAAAGCCGTACCCACCATGTATTTGCACCGCCTCAATAGTGGTTTTCATTGCCACTTGCGAAGCAAAAAGCTTTGCCATTGAACTCGCCTTTACATAAGGCTGGCCAGTATCTTTTAACCACGCTGCTTTTAAGCACATTAAGCGGGCAGCTTCAATTTCTGTTGCCATATCTGCCAGTTTAAATTGGATATCCTGATGTTCTGAAAGCGGCTTTCCAAAGGTTTTACGTTCTTTAGCATATTTAAGAGCAAGCTCATATGCGCCAGAAGCTATGCCCAATGCCTGTGCCGCAATGCCTATGCGCCCGCCTTCTAGAGTTTTCATGGCAAACGAAAATCCGAAACCATCTTCGCCAATACGGTTTTCCTTTGGCACTTTTACATCCGTGAACATTAGTGAATGTGTGTCGGACCCGCGAATGCCCAACTTATTTTCTTTAGGGCCAACTGCAAAACCTTCCCATTCTCTTTCTACAATAAATGCATTGATTCCCTTGTGCCGCTTCTCTGGATTTGATTGAGCAATAACGAGATAATATGAAGCCGTACTGCCGTTAGTTATCCAGTTTTTAGTGCCATTTAATAGATAATGATCTCCCATATCTATTGCAGTTGTGCGTTGGGATGTAGCATCCGAGCCTGCTTCTGGTTCTGAAAGGCAAAATGCGCCGATTTTTTCTCCAGTAGCTAATGGCTTTAAATACTTTTCTTTTTGTGCTTCTGTTCCATACTTTTCAATCCCAAAGCAAACCAGAGAATTGTTTACAGACATCACAACTGAGGCAGAAGCATCTATTTTAGATATTTCTTCCATTGCCAAAACATATGAGATGGCATCCAGGCCTGCACCATTATACTGGGAACTGACCATCATCCCCAAAAACCCAAGCTCGCCCATTTTCTTTATTTGTTCGGCTGGAAACTTTTGGTGCTCATCGCGATAGATCACTTCGGGCAAAAGTTCGGTTTGAGCAAAATCTCTTGCGGCCTGCTGGATCAATAAATGTTCGTCGGTTAAGGTTAGCTGCATTTAAGCTGTTTTGCTAAAATCAAAAGTAAGGTTATTTAAATACAATTGCTATGCATGCATAGAATTTGTGCTCTAACTATTTCTGATTTTCTGTTCTATAGCTGTGGTAGAATAACCTGGTAAATAGTCGATTGTCCTTACCTCTCCGCCGCTTTCCAAAACCTGGCTGGCACCAACAATTTTGTCGATAGTGTAGTCGGCGCCCTTTACCAAAATATCCGGCTTAACCATGGCAATCAGGTTTATAGGAGTTTCTTCATCAAATAGCACTACCGCATTAACAAAGAACAGGGAAGCAATTATATGCGAGCGTGAATTTTCATCTGTAATTGGCCGCCCCGGGCCTTTTAACGCGGCGGTAGAAGCATCAGAATTTAAGCCAACTATTAATTTATCTCCCAATTGTGCGGCTTTAGCTAAGTAATCTACATGGCCTAAGTGCAATAGATCAAAACATCCGTTGGTAAAAACAATCTTTTTTCCATGAAAATGCCAGATTTTGAGCAATGGCGCCAGTTTATCAGGTGTTACTATTTTGTTCTCCACCAAATCTAATTTCGAGTACATCAATTCAATATTATATTGTCTATTAGTCTTGTGTTGCCAACTTTGGCGGCCACTAAAGCTACCAGTTTCTGGCCATCTGCCTCATCTGCAATGTCAAATGATTCTGTATCGCATATCTCAAAATATTCAAGGTTTATGCCTTTGCTTTCTTTTAACATTTTAATAGCTGCCTCTTTTAGATTTTTTAGTGTTGAAGTTCTAAACTGTTCCTGAGCCTGAAATAGTGCTTTTGATAAAATTAAAGCATCATGATGTTCTGAAGCTGTGAGGCGGGCATTTCTTGAGCTCATAGCCAGCCCGTCTGCTTCGC
>JAYVNR010000104.1:0-6429 GCA_043758305.1 Pedobacter sp.
TGGCAAAAGGGGCTTTTACACGCATGAGCTGTTCAAGATCAAGGAACAGTTTTTCCCGGTATTGCGCAAAAGCCTGGAGCTTGGCAGATCGTGGATAAGGAAGGAATATCAACTAAAACCATTGCCCCTATTCTTGTTATGGAAAGGGATTTTAAAATACCTGATCGATAATCCTAAATACCGCTACCTGATTGGGCCTGTTAGCATAAGCAACAGTTTTTCCAAATTTTCTAAATCTCTTATTGTTGACTATATAGGCAAAAACCATTTCGATCATGAAATGGCGCAATATGTAAGGCCGAGAAAAAAGTTCAAATTAGACTATTCAAAAATAAATGCAGACCTGCTATTAGATTCGGGAGACTCGCTTAAAAATCTTGACAGCCTAATTTCTGAAATAGAAGTAACCCATATCAAGATACCTGTTCTGTTACGCCAATACATCGCATTGAATGCCAAAATTATCTGCTTTAATATAGACCCAAAATTTTCTGATTGCCTTGATGGATTCCTTGTTTTAGACTTGGAGAAAGTGCCAATGGAAATAATAGAAAAGCTGGGCAAGAATTTATAAACATTTAGGAGCTCATATAAATTCTTGATTTATAATTAAGTTAATATTAATTTTATGTAAATTTAATGTTAACTAATCAAAACATTGAAACCATACTTACTTTTCGGAGCAACATTAATTTGCATATTGTTTATTAAGGAGCCTTGTATAGCCCAAGGCTATAGCTTTGAATTTTACGGCCATGCCTTTAATTTAAAAATTAACAAGCCGATTAATTCAAATTACTCTAATTCGCTTTCGGAGGATTCTATAAGGTTATTTTACAATACCGTAAATACGGTCAATTATGATACGCTTATAACATCCCTTCTTGATTATAAAAAAACGTATAAATTAAATGATTGGCTTTATTATCAGCTAATAAGGCAAACTGCACAACGTATAAGCCCCAAGGCCACAAATTACAACCTCTATACGCTTTGCAAATGGTTTCTGCTCAGCAAATCCGGATACGATGCCCGGCTTGCTGTTATTAATAACCAGTTGCTTTTCTATGTTCGATGCGATGAAGATATTTCGGATATCCCTTTTTTTGAAAGCGAGGGCAAACAATATGTATGCTTAAACTACCATGATTATGGGAAGATTGAGTTTGAGAAGAACAGGCTTGCTCTAATCAGAGTAAATATTCCCGAAGCTAAAAATCCTTTCTCCTATCAAATTAGCAGTATGCCCGATTTTAAGCCTGAAGATTATACGGAAAGGGATATTGAGTTTAACTACCATCAAAAGGAATATCATTTTAAGGTTAAGCTCAACCCAGAAGTGGCAACCATTTTTGCAAATTATCCCGTAGTTGATTTTGCATCTTATTTTAACATTCCCCTTAGCCACGAAACCTATGCTTCGCTTATTCCTTTGTTGAAGAAGAACACGAAGGGAATGAATCAAAAAAAGGGTGTTGATTACCTAATGCATTTTACCAGATACGCATTTCTATATGAAGATGACGAAGAAAATTTCGGGAAAGAAAAACGCCTATCTCCAGAACAGACTTTATTTTACGAACATAGTGATTGTGACGACAGGTCGGCTCTTTTCTTCTATCTCGTAAAGGAACTATATAATCTTCCTATGATTGCGCTCTTGTACCCTACACATATTACCATGGCGGTTGAGTTTAATAAACCTATTGGCCACACCATCACTTATAAAGGACAACAATATTCTGTATGCGAGCCTACCCCTCAATCACAGAATTTACGTATCGGGCAGTTATCATCTAAGTATCAGCAAGCTAGCTATCAAATTGTTTATCAATATAGCCCTAAATAAAAAAAGCTGCCCTAGAGCAGCTTTTTTAAAATATTGTTTTTATTAATTTACTTTTCCTGGAGCATCATAAGCCATGGTTTGTGGATTATAATTTGCCCAACCTAGTGTCCAATCTGTAGAACCAAAAGCTCCACGATATGCAACCTTTTCAAAAAAGCTATCTGTAACCTTTGCATTTGTGAATATTGCACCTGTTTCTGCTGCAGAACCTGCTTTAACAATAAAGTTTGGAGTGCCCTGTTTGCCAGTTGAAGATGCAATGATATCTGCAGGGTATTTAAAGGGATCGGTTAGTGCGTCTGTTCCAAATTTGGTTGCATCAAATGTATTGGAAGATCTTAACAATGCTTCAAAGTCAATTTTATTCTCACCTTTAACTTCATTGCTTTTTAAATTACAACCATATATCAGGTTGTTTTGGAGCACAAGATTATTAGCCAGAAAATTAGCAGATGTAGATTTAGCTACCTCCACTTTTGAATCATCGATATAAATACCTTCTGTGTATCCTGCCAACACTGAATTTAGAATGCTGATAGATGAGTTTCTGCGAATTTGAGCTGCGTGTTGAAAGTTGCTATTGGTATTGCTGCTCAATGCTGCCCCAGACATTGGGCCAATTATAGTCATGTTTGAAAATACTGCAGTGGTTTTTGGAGATTTAATAGAACCGTTTGCATCGTTATCAGATTCAAAGCCGTTGGAGCCAGATACGTCAGCAATGGATATGTAGCGCTGAGCCAAACCAAATTGAACTTTTCCTGAAAAACCAAAATCGGTATCAAAGTCATCATCTAAACCACCTATTGCTAACAAATGTTTTGCATTAACTGTACCACCAAACCACTCATAAGAATCATCACCTGAGCGATATACCTCAATATAATCAATTGTTGTTCCCGAACCTACTCCACCAAAGGTCAAGCCATTAATTTCATTATCTGGCGAAAGCGGCACGCCCGCAAATTCAATACGAACATATTTCATAGTACCAGAATTATCAAGTGGATCTGTGCCACCATATGACCCGTTACCGCTTGCATCAGAAGGTATACCTTCGATAGCAACATCATTTCCCTGATTGACAGGAGCTCTGCCTAACAATATTACTCCTCCCCAGTCGCCAGCTGCACGAGCATTGACAGGCTGATTTGATGTAAAAACTATTGGTTTTGTTGCAGTGCCAACTGCGTTTATTTTTCCGCCCCTTGATATAACCAAGGAACCCTTTGTGGCTTTATCGCCTTTAATAAGTGTGCCAGCTTCAATTGTTAAAGTAGCCCCACTAGTAACGTGAACAATGCTTTTTAAAAGATAAATTTTGCTTGCAGACCAGGTTGTGCTGGAAGTAATATCAGCTGTTACTTCAACAACATCGCTTGTTACAGTGCTATCGTCTTCTACTACATTTTTTTTACATGAAATAGTAAACAGCATGGCTGCTAAGGCTACTAAAGTTAATTTTTGTTTCATTTTTATATTTTAAATTTCTTAATTCAAAGCAACAGATTACGTATGTCCTAAAGATTATTGCTTGTTTAAATTTATGTTAAGCCTCGCCTATAAAGAATATGAGAATGACAAAGAATAGGTTGCTCCAGGTTTGAAACTGCTTATAGTTTCGTCTTTTGGCAAGCTGTACTTTTTATTTTTATCATAATCAAAATACAAAGTGTTTCGCTGGCTAAGCAAATCGCTGAAATTTAGCTTTATCTCGCCTTTATTCTTCATCACTTTATATGTTGCTTGAAAATCAAGCACATCACGAGGGTTTTCCCAAACGCTTGGGAAGGTTGTGCCTCCCGCTTTATATATCCTTCTGCCAATGCGATTATAAAGTAGGTTTAAATTTAATTTGTTCTCCATTGTAGCATGCTGGATACCGGCATTTATAACGTATGGCGATTGACCAATTAGCGGCCGATCCTGCTCTATCAATAATGCATTTGCAGGGTTTTTAACTTTCGATTTTATAAGAGACAGATTGGTATATACCGTGGTATTTTTAAATGCATTTTTTTCGCTTAAGAAACTCAGGCTTTTTCTCAGTTCTAATTCTGCGCCAAACACATTTGCTTTTTTAGAATTAAAGTAAGATACTGTTGGCGTACTGTTATAATCTGTTATAGATGATTCTATTGCATTATCAAACTGCTTGTAAAATACAGATACTGATAACACCTGGCCCAAAGAAGGGAACATTTCATAACGCAGGTCAGCGTTGTTAATTAATGTCCTTTTCAGGTTTGGGTTGCCTTCCTGTATTGCTAAAAGCTCATAATCATAATACTGGAATGGAGCAAGTTCTCTAAATTCTGGCCTAGCAAGAGTCCTATAATAAGATGCACGTAAATTGCTAGTAGGATTTAGGCTATAAGTAAAGTTTGCAGATGGCAGTATATCTGTATTATTAAGCGTAATATCTTTACTATTTGCCACTAATGTGCTTAGGTTCAGATTATATTGCTCTACTCTAAAACCCCAAACAAGCCTTGCTTTCTCACTAAGCTTGTTATCAAGCATGGCGTATCCCGAGTTTGCATTTGCATACGCTGTATATCTATCCGTGCTGTTTGGCAATTCATCCAACTTATATACACCAGAATTTATAAGGTCTGTGCCGAAAAGGGTATTAAGTGGGCGCTGGCGTATTGCATTTGCATCAGGAGCATGTACATAATCAAGCAATAATCCTAAGAAGCGAACATCGAAAGAGCGGTCACGAAACTGTGAAGATGCGCCTACTTTAAATGTGCTAGTTTGCTTTAGAAAAGTAAATGGCCTACTATAGCTTGCATCCGCAGAATAAATATTTTCAGATAACTTAGAGAAAAGGCGGGTATTTTCTTTACCAATGGTAGTTACATTCGCGGTATAGGCTACAGCGGGGTTGTTCCTATCAGAGATATTCCTTGAATAATTTACTTTGCGCTGGTCTGGTTGGTCATTTAGGATGTTGCTAAACCCTAATGTCCATTTCAACTTGCTATTTTTATTTCCAAGCTTATGTTCTCCATCTAAAGTTGTTTTTAATAGCGATTTAGTGGTTAGATCAAAAGCATAAAATCTATTATCGCTTCCTGAAACAAGGTTAGATCCTGTTCGGGAAGTGTATTGATCATCAAATATGCGGTTATAAATATTCTTTAGTGTGATTTTGTTATTCCCAAAAGTGTAGGCAAAATTAGCAAGGGCACCTACGTTCGTTGAAAATTTGTATTGATCATCAGTATAATCATAAACATGATACTGGCGGGTTATATCCGCATTTTTTTGCTGAGTATTGCGATACGTAAGAGAGAAAATTGTACCCAGACGATTATTGCTTTTTTCGTACGTTTTTACTCGCCCAAATGAAAATTGATAATTTTGGTTTGGAAGGGCATTTCCATTGCTAACCTCCCAATCCTGATTCATAGATTTAATAGATGCTATGTTTCTTTTAGCTGTTAGTCCGTTTATTACACTTTTTGTTGTAGGAAAATTTGAAGCTAAACCTCTTGATCCGTTATCAAATCCAAAATAATCTGTTGCGTTCCTGTAACCGCTTTTAAAGTTTTTAAAGGTAGACTGAGTGTTATAGCCATAACCTAAAGAAAAAGACAAGAAATTTTGTACTGGAATATCTTTTGTCAGGATTTGAACCGAGCCACCAGCAAAATCGCCGGGCAAGTCGGGCGTAGCCGTTTTATTGATTATGATATTATCTACCAGATTAGATGGTACTATATCGAATGAAAAAGCTTTACGATTTGGTTCTGTGCTGGGCAATGGGCTATTATCCAAAGACGCAGTATTATATCTATCGCTTAAGCCACGTACAACAACAAACTTATTATCCTGTATTGTTGTTCCGCTAACCCTTTTTAAAACATCACTGGTATTTTTATCTGGCGATTTACGAATTGCCTCAGCTGATATGCCGTCTGAAACGCGGGCACTGTTTTTTTGTGCAGCATATAATGCATTGGAAGATTCCTGCCTTGCACTTACAGATATTGTAACCTCTTTTAATACCTGAGTTGAGGATTCTTCCATAACTACATCAAGTGTGGTAACGGCTCCGTCAACTACATCTATTTCCGAAATACTTTTGGTTTTATAGCCCAAATAACTATAGTCAATTGTATATTTCCCGGTTTTTAAACCAGATAATATATACCTTCCCTGTACATCAGTAACAGTAACTTTTGGAGTATTATTTATTTTCACAGTTAAACCTATTAGGGTTTCACCTGATTTTTTGTCTGAAATAATACCTGCTATTTTCCCACTTTGTGCAAAAGTTATAGTGGAAATGCCAAGAAATCCTGTTAGGAATAACGCTACAAGGATTTTTACTTGCACTAAATTTCTGATATTCATACCAGCAAAAGTAGTGCGCCAATGTTAGGTGTATGTTATAGGGAAGTTATGTAAACGTATCTATAATGTTAAGTTAATGTAACCTGAACTTAGTACTTTATCCCTGCTCTTTTGAAAATAAAATGCACTAACCATATCGGCCCAATAAGCAAAAAACGTATATCATCTAAGAAAGATGGTTTTTTGCCTTCGATTTTATGGCCGATAAATTGACC
>JAYVNR010000105.1:0-2001 GCA_043758305.1 Pedobacter sp.
GATTGGGCCTTTGTTTTTAGACGAACTGAAAGAAGAGCTTGAAACCGCAAAGAACAGCCCCAAAAAACTGAACGAGCTTTTATACCGCCTGTCAAAACTAAAGCTTTTTGATCCGGCTTGCGGGAGCGGAAACTTTTTGATCATTGCTTACAAAGAATTGCGCTTGCTGGAAATAGCCATTATACAGCAATTGGAACATTTGCAACAGGCCGTTTCTGGTTTTGAAGAAAAACAGCTTGCCCTAATGCCCAAAGCGCAGCAAACGCTGGCGGCCATGTACCACAAGCAATTGTTCTCTAATATACAGCTAACACAGTTTTTTGGCATCGAGCTGGATGATTTTGCCCACGAAATTGCCATCCTTTCCCTTTGGCTGGCACAGCACCAAATGAATGTGAAATTTAAAGAAGTGCTTGGGCAGGGAAACCCCACGCTGCCTTTAAAAGAAAGCGGCCACATTGTGCATGGAAACGCTGCCCGATTAGATTGGGAAACGGTTTGCCCGAAGAAGGAAGGCGACGAGATCTATATTCTGGGAAACCCACCGTATTTGGGATACAGTGTTCAAACCGAAGCGCAAAAAGCTGATATGGCATCAGTTTTTAAAAATTTTATAGAATATAAAAGTTTGGATTACATCGCTTGTTGGCTAATAAAGGCAAGTCTTTTTATTAAAAAATTTAATGGGAAGTACGCATTGGTAAGTACAAACTCAATTTGTCAGGGAGAACAGGTGTCATTATTATGGCCGCATATAATTAATTCCGGGTTAGAGATCGCTTTTGCACATCAATCCTTTAAATGGACAAATAATGCAAAATCGAATGCTGGTGTAATTTGCGTTATTGTGGGAGTAAGAAATGTTTCTAATGGGGAAAAATATATTTTTAACAAAGGGATTAAACTGAAATGTTCAAATATCAATGCTTATTTAACAAATGCAAGCAATGTTTATGTGAACAATCGTAGTACTTCTTTGTCAACGCTGCCTCGAATTGGATATGGGAGTTCAGCTTTAGACGACGGGAATTTAATATTGTCTGAAAAAGAAAAGGAGGATCTGATTACTAATTTCCCAGATTCAACTAAATACATTAAAAAGCTCATTGGTTCTCAGGAACTTATCAAAGGCATTTCGAGATGGTGTTTATGGATAGATGATTCCGAGCTTTTTGAAGCTTTAAAAATAAAGGCAATATCCGATAGGATAAATAAAGTAAAAGTGTTTAGATTGAAAAGTAAAAGACAGTCTACTATTGATGCTTCCAATAGACCGCACCGTTTTGGAGAACCTAGATATTTAAAGGGAACTTCAATTGTTATCCCCAAAGTATCATCTGAAAGAAGAGTACACATTCCTCTTGGCTTTTTAGATGATGTTGTTATCATGGACAAAGCGTTTCCTTTATATAACACAGATGTGTATGTATTTAGTGTACTTTCTTCATTAATGCACATGACTTGGATAAAATCCGTTGCTGGAAGGTTAAAGTCCGACTATAGTTATTCATCTTCAATAGTCTACAACACCTTCCCCTTCCCACCAATCTCATCCTCCCAAAAACAAGAGCTGGAAAAACACGTGTACCGCATTTTAGAAGAGCGGGAGATGCATTCTGAAAAAACGCTGGCACAACTGTACGACCCGGACAAAATGCCCGCAGGCTTACGCGAAGCGCACCGGCAAAACGATTTGGCAGTAGAACGCTGCTACCGCAGCAAACCTTTTGAAACAGACGAGGAACGCTTGGAATATCTGTTCAAATTGTACGAAGAAATGATAGCGGCAGAAAAATCTAAAGGCACATTGTTTGCCGTTAAGGAAAAACGCAAATCAAAAGCCAAGGCATAAAGATGGTGCGGGGAGAGCAATAAAATTTATCGGCCAATGCTACCCAACAAAAATCAACTAAAAAACATTTCTATTTGTTGTCTGAATAGTTAACTTTGGCTGTGGCTTATGACAGACAAGTAATTGCTTACAAGAACTATTTCCTGGAC
>JAYVNR010000106.1:0-2001 GCA_043758305.1 Pedobacter sp.
GATTGGGCCTTTGTTTTTAGACGAACTGAAAGAAGAGCTTGAAACCGCAAAGAACAGCCCCAAAAAACTGAACGAGCTTTTATACCGCCTGTCAAAACTTAAACTTTTTGACCCGGCTTGCGGGAGCGGGAACTTTTTGATCATTGCGTACAAAGAATTGCGCCTGCTGGAAATAGCCATTATACAGCAACTGGAACATTTGCAACAGGCCGTTTCTGGTTTTGAAGAAAAGCAGCTTGCCCTAATGCCCAAAGCGCAGCAAACGCTGGCGGCCATGTACCACAAGCAATTGTTCTCTAATATACAGCTAACACAGTTTTTTGGCATTGAGCTGGATGATTTTGCCCACGAAATTGCCATCCTTTCTCTTTGGCTGGCACAGCACCAAATGAATGTGAAGTTTAAAGAAGTGCTTGGGCAGGGAAACCCCACGCTGCCTTTAAAAGAAAGCGGCCACATTGTGCATGGTAACGCTACCCGCTTGGATTGGGAAACGGTTTGCCCGAAGAAGGAAGGCGATGAGATTTATATTTTGGGGAACCCGCCGTATTTGGGGTTTAGAGGGTGGGATTCTATCCAAAAAGCTGACATGTCATTTGTATTTAGTGGAATGGGAAATGTATTACGACTCGACTATATTGCCTGTTGGTTTAAAAAAGCTACAGATTTTATACATAGCTCAAACGCAACATTTTCATTTGTTTCTACAAGTTCAATTTGCCAAGGGGAACAAGTAAGTTTGATTTGGCCATATGTTTTTTTGAAAGGTTTAGAAATTACTTTTGCCCACCCCCCTTTTGATTGGGATAATAATGCTAGAGACAAAGCTGGGGTTACTTGTGTGATTGTTGGACTACGTAATAAATGCAATAAGAAAAAGTATCTTTTTATCAATGATAAAAAGGTAACGGTTGATAATATTGGGCCATATCTGATTCCTGGAAGCACAGTAATTATGGAACAGAGAACTAGTTCTCTTTCTCCGTTTCCAGAAATGGCATTGGGAAGCAGCGGCATAGACGGGGGATTTTTGATGGTTTCTCAAGAAGAAAAAACACAATTTATTGAGAAGGATCCTAAGTGCGAGAAATTTTTAAGACCGTTTCTAAGTGGTGGTGACTTTTTAAATGGATTAGTACGCTACTGTATCTGGATTGAAGATAAAGACTTAGCGGAAGCAAAAGGGATCCAAGTTTTGGCTGAAAGAATTGAAAAGTGCAGATTATTTAGATTAACCGGGGGTAGAGATTCTCAGAAAGGAGCATTAATACCTCATCGATTTTTTTACAAAAAATATAAAAACTCAACTGCTATCATAGTTCCTAGAACAAGCTCTGGGCGGAGAAAACATTTACCTTGTGGGTTTCTCGATATAGGAATAATAATAAGTAATCAAGCTTTTGTTATATATGAGCCTGAAATATTCCTATTTTCTATTTTATCTTCTAGGGTGCACTGCCAGTGGATGGAAATCACAAGTGGTAAGATGAGACACGATTATAGTTATTCTGTAAATTTAACTTACAACACTTTCCCCTTCCCCCCAATCTCAACTTCCCAAAAACAAGAGCTGGAAAAGCACGTGTACCGCATTTTAGAAGAACGGGAGATGCATTCTGAAAAAACGCTGGCACAACTGTACGACCCGGACAAAATGCCCGCAGGCTTACGCGAAGCGCACCGGCAAAACGATTTGGCGGTAGAACGCTGCTACCGCAGCAAACCTTTTGAAACAGACGAGGAACGGCTGGAATATCTGTTTAAATTGTACGAAGAAATGATAGCGGCAGAAAAATCTAAAGGCACATTGTTTGCCATTAAGGATAAACGCAAACCAAAAGCGAAGGCATAAAGATGGTGTGGGGAGAGCAATAAAATTTATCGGCCGATGCTGCCCAACAACAATCAACTAAAAAACATTTCTATTTGTTGTCTGAATAGTTAACTTTGGCTGTGGCTTATGACAGACAAGTAATTGCTTACAAGAACTATTTCCTGGAC
>JAYVNR010000107.1:0-6396 GCA_043758305.1 Pedobacter sp.
TTTGCCTTATCCAGGCTTATTGAGCGCAAGGCAGGATTATCAAAATCTACAGAGCTTCTTGGCACTTTAATCCCAAAATGGCTAAATACATAGGTAACAAAACCAGAGCAGTCAAAACCTACATTCGGATCAACCGACCCATATTTATAAGGTATATTTTGAAGCGTCTGAGCAAATGAAACCAATTGCTGCGGGCTGGTAGCGCCTGTATTGATCACTTCGCCAGAATCCGGGGTACTATAAACGGTGTCAGCCAGAATATGATAAACTGTATCAGAGGCGCCAACCTGAGTATCAGCACGATAAACCTCTGTATGTA
The DNA here is from genome assembly GCA_043758305.1 of Pedobacter sp. Taxonomy (GTDB): domain Bacteria; phylum Bacteroidota; class Bacteroidia; order Sphingobacteriales; family Sphingobacteriaceae; genus JAQSWM01. Next base: position 320 of record JAYVNR010000107.1, read on the forward strand.
AATCCACGCTTTCTTCAGGCTCCTGAGTGCATGAAAACAAAAATAAAACTGCTGCTAATGCCAATTTTTGCATACATAAAAATAGCAAAAATCCATCCATAAAATGTGGTGTCAATAAAGTATTTGGTAGCCCCACGATTTAGTATGTTTGTATAAAATAAAAAAATGGGAATTAAACATATAGCTATCATTGCAGTGGCAATAATACTGGCATCATGCAATTCAGGTAAACAGCCAGTTGCTTCCGTTCAGCATAATTCTGCAAAAGAAGCAGAGGTTAAAATCAAAAATGAAAAAACACAATCTGTTTATAAGGATTATATTGTTTTGAAAAACGCCTTGGTACAATCAGATTCTGTTGGGGCCAGGAACGCATCAGCTAAACTATCATTATCCTTAAAAAATATCTCTGGTTGCGAAACAACCTCGAAAATTACAGATAGTATTTCTAATGATATTGGCCTTGTTGCTCAACGCGACCATTTTGTATTATTAAGTTCAGAGCTCATTCCGGTTATAAAACAATCGTCTATCCTCTCAGGGAATATTTTTGTTGAACATTGCCCTATGGCAAATGATGGGAAAGGAGCCTTCTGGCTTTCATCCGAAAAGGAAATTAAGAATCCTTATTATGGAAACCAAATGTTGGACTGTGGGGAAGTAAAAGAAGTAATAAAAGCCAAATAAGAGTTGATCTGGTTTTGATCAGTGAATTATCTTAAAAATCAATTCTTTCATTAATTCGCTGTGTTCTGTATTTCCTGTAGCATTTAACCCCTTAGTTTTAAGGTCGCAATCTCGCAGGAAACTAATAATATTGAATGTTTTCCAGATAGGGTAATTTTTCCCCGCAAGCTCATAATCCTTTACAAAAAAAGGGCTTACGCCAAGTTCTCGTGCAAGGTTTTGCTGAGATTTGTCTGAAATATAATGATACTTTAAAATTTTGCCGAAATAGGTATTTAGCGTTCCCAAGGTTAGTTGAATAGGATTAGATTTTGGGTTAGACCCAAAGTAATCTATAATCTGATTAGCTTTAAAGGCATCTCTTCTTGCTATTGCGCCCTGTAGCTCAAATACATTATATTCTTTGCTTATACCTATATTTTTTTGCACATCGGTTGTGGTAATTTCCTGATCCTTAGGTATATTAAGTATCAATTTGTCTAACTCATTAGAAACTTTTGAAAGATCAGTGCCTAAATACTCCGCCATCAAGGCGGATGCACGGGGCTGAATCTGATACCCTTTTTCGCTTAAATAGGTTTCAATCCATGCAGGGACTTTGGATTCGTAAATAGTGGGCGACTCAAAAACACAACCATTTTTTTCAATAGCTTTATATGTTTTTTTCCGCTTATCAAATTTACCGTGCTTATAGCAGAATATCAGGATAGTACTGCTTAAGGGCTTTTCAAGGTAACTTAACAATGGGTCTGTTTGAGCCTTGGTTCCATCTCCATCTTTTCCCCACTTAAGCTCCTGAGCTTCTTTTACCATTATTATCTGGTAGTCGCTCATCATGGGATAGCGTTTGGCAGAATTTATAATATTCAATAAATCAGCATCTTTGCCATAAAATACGGAGTAATTAAACCCCTTTTCGGCTTCTGATAATACATTTTTTTCTAAAGACTCGCTTACCAGATCAATGTAAAAGCCTTCTTCGCCATGCAGCAGATATACAGGTTTTAATTTTCGTTTCTTAATATCAGATATCAGGTTATTTGCAGACATGTTGTGCCAAATTACAAAAATGTTCTTTGCTATTGCTCTTAGCTAACGGATGTTGAAAAATAGGCAGGCTGGACAGCTATAACATAATCAAAGAAAAAATCACAGATTTGTACATGTTCATTCCTGTCAGCTTAAACCTGCCTCAATACCCTTTTAAGCTAAAAAATAAAGAAGGCAAGACTTATATTTTTGATGATATACGCAAGAAACATTTGCTTTTAACTCCGGAAGAATGGGTGAGGCAGCATTTTGTAAAATACCTTATCGTCCAAAAACATTATCCACGAAGCTTGATAAGCCTGGAAAGTGGGCTAACCTTAAATACGTTAAAGAAGCGGTCAGATATAGTGTTGTTCAATAATGCCGGAGAAAAAATTCTTTTAGTAGAATGCAAAGCCCCTCAAATTAAAATTAACCAAAGCACGTTCGACCAAATCGCTAATTATAATATTGTACATAAAATAGCTTTATTAGCTGTAACAAATGGATTGCAGCACTATTTCTGCCGTATTGATTTTGAGGGTGGCACCTATAATTTTATCTCAGAACTACCGGAATATTAAGAGCTACAAACTGGCAAGGCTTTCCCTAAGCATGCTGATTTTAGTTTCAGCATCAGTTTTTTTATTGCGTTCGTTTTCAATTACTTCAGCTTTAGCGTTCGCTATGAAACGTTCGTTACTGAGCTTGGCGTCAACAGATCGTAAAAACCCGTTTAAATAATCAATTTCCTTGTGTATGCGATTCCGTTCTGCTTCAGGATCGATGATATCTTTTAATGGCACAATAAATTCGTCCATTCCCATGATAAAGCCAGCACCAGAAAGGTTTCCTATCTCAAAAACAATATCAGAAAGGTTTGCAAGCTTCTTTATAATATTAACGTAAGAAGAATAATCTGTAGTTGAATTGGCTTTTATGTGCAACTCTAATGCATCTTTAGGCGATAACTGCTTCGTATTGCGAATATTTCTGATTTCCGAAATTATCTGTTTTACAAGTTCGATGTCTTTTAATACCGTTTCGTTTTGGCTTCCTATATGGGGATATGAGGCTATGATACAACAATCCATTTCTTTACGTGGCTCAAAAATGTCTTCATGCCATAATTCTTCTGTTATGAACGGCATAATTGGGTGCAATAATTTAATGATTTTTTCAAAAAAGGATGTTGTTGCAGCATAGGTTTCTTTATCAATAGGATGTTGGTAGGCTGGCTTTACCATTTCCAGGTACCATGCACAGAAATCGTCCCATACTAATTTATAAATACCCATCAGGGCCTCAGAAATCCGGTACTGATCGTAGTGGCTTTCAATTTCTTCTAATGCCTGGCTAAAACGGCTGTCAAACCATAGGATTGACTCTATATTGGCATTTGCCAGTGCATCGCTAACTTCCCAACTGCTAATAAGTTTAAAGGCATTCCATATTTTATTGCCGAAATTTCGTCCCTGCTCACAGTAAGATTCGTCAAACATCAGGTCGTTGCCGGCAGGGGAGCATAGCAACATGCCCACACGCACACCGTCTGCGCTATATTTTTCAATCAGTTCAATAGGATCGGGAGAATTGCCTAAAGATTTAGACATTTTCCTGCCTGATTTATCACGAACAATCCCTGTGAGGTACACATTTTTGAAAGGAGCCTTGCCCTTCAGCTCATGCCCCGCCATAATCATGCGTGCTACCCAAAAAAACAGAATTTCTGGGGCAGTTACCAAATCGTTTGTAGGGTAATAATAATTTATGTCGGCATTGCCGGGATCTTTCAAGCCATCGAATACCGAAATTGGCCATAGCCAAGATGAGAACCAGGTGTCAACTACATCTTCATCCTGTTTTAAGTCGCTTGGGTCTAGGGTTGAGGGTTGAGGATTGAGGTACTTTGCAGCTTCCCAAGCTTCATCCCTTGTTTTAGCCACAACATATTGGCCGTTTGGAAGATACCATGCCGGGATTTGCTGCCCCCACCACAATTGCCTGCTGATGCACCAGTCTCTAACATTTTCCATCCAGTAGCGGTAGGTGTTAGCAAATTTATCCGGAATAAGGTTGATTTCACCTTTCAGCACATAGTCTAATGCAGGTTTTGCCATTTCGTCCATTTTGCAAAACCATTGCATAGAAAGCTTAGGTTCTATAACAGCGTCAGTACGTTCAGAAAATCCTACTTGAGATTTATATTCTTCTACTTTTTCCAAACACTCCGCTTCTTCAAGCATAGCCGCTATTTTTTTGCGTGCTGCAAAGCGGTCTTCACCAATTAGGATGCTTGCTTTTTCATTCAGGGTGCCATCTTCGTTTAGTATGTCAATTACAGGAAGGTTGTGTTTAATTCCTAATTCATAATCGTTTAAATCATGAGCAGGAGTTACTTTTAAACACCCTGTGCCAAAATCCATAGACACATATTCATCCTCAATTATTGGTATCAGCCTGTTTATAAGCGGGATGTAGGCTTTTTTTCCTTTCAGGTGAAAATAGCGTTCATCATTTGGATTTATGCAAATGGCGGAATCGGCCATTATTGTTTCAGGTCGGGTGGTGGCTATTGTTAGGGAGTTGACGGTTGTGAGAGGTGTGTTCTGTGTCCCCTCAACCGACAGCTCGCCATCTGCAATTAAATACTTTATATAGTACAGTTTCTGATTTACTTCCTTGCGTATAACTTCTTCATCAGATACCGCAGTTTTGCCTTTAGGATCCCAGTTTACCATCCGAACTCCCCTATATATCCATCCTTTTTTATAGAAATGGATAAACGTATCGGTAACAGCTTCAGATAAATCTTTCTCCATCGTAAAACGTGTTCGGTCCCAATCGCACGATGCCCCAATCCGTTCTAATTGTTTGAGTATAATGCCGCCATATTTTTCTTTCCAGTCCATGGCATAGGCTAAAAACTCTGCACGGCTTAAATCTTTCTTTTCAATTCCCTTTTCCTTTAGTAGCGCTACAACCTTAGCCTCGGTTGCAATTGATGCATGATCTGTTCCAGGAACCCAGCAAGCATTTTTGTTCTGCATCCGGGCACGGCGGATCAGCACATCTTGTATGGTATTATTGAGCATATGCCCCATATGCAGTACCCCGGTAACATTTGGTGGGGGCATAACAATAGTATATGGCTCACGTTCATCCGGTACGGAATGGAAAAATTTTTTCTCAAGCCAGTAGGCGTACCATTTTTCTTCAATTTGTATTGGGCTATATATTTTAGGGATGCTCATTCTTTAAACAGGATATTCTTCGCAAAAATAGCGTTTCGGCTGCAAATTTTTACGAGATGCGAATTATACCATATTTCGATTGGAATGCATCACATCTATGTATTTTATCAGTGCTTTTTGGCATCTTTACATCGATTAATTAAAAATTATCATGAACCATTGGCTGATAAAGAGCGAGCCTGTAAAATATAGCTGGGAGAAATTTAATAAAGAAGGGCGCACATTATGGGATGGAGTGCGCAACTATCAGGCTCGGAACAATTTGAAAGCAATGAAGCTGGGCGATTTTTTGCTCTTTTATCACAGCAACGATGGAAAAGAGGTGGTAGGCATTGCAAAAATTGTCAAAGAGTTTTATCAGGATCCAACAACAACCGATGCGAATTGGGTTGTTGTAGATATTGAGCCCGTGGAAAGCATTAAGTCGCCGGTTTCTTTAGAAAAAATCAAAGCTGATAAATATCTTCAGGATATTGCTTTGGTGAGACAGGGAAGGCTTTCTGTGATACCGTTAAAAAAAGAAGAGTTTGACAGGATTTTAGAATTGGGATCAAATTAATACTTATAATCATCAGCAATGAAAAATAAATTATTCTTAGTTCTATTCGCCATTTGTGCTTTTATAAACGCTAATACTTTTGGACAAACCAGAAAAGATTTTGCAGCTGTAATTCATACCGATGCGGGGCACCGTTATAAGGGCTTATTAACTTCTACCACAGATGAAGGGCTTACAATTGACATTAGAGGCCATAAGCTGTTTTTTGATGCAGATTCTGTAGAAAAAATAAAAATACGCAGCAAAAATGCTTTAAATAATAATATGCTGGTTGGAACTTTAATAGGCCTTACCGCAGGAGGCACCGTATATTACCTACAGGAAAAAAGAGGAAATATTGGCCCAATTGTTTTGCCTGTAATTGTTATAGGGTCAATAGTGTATGGAGCTGGGATCGGGGCTTTTTTCAACAGCTTTTTTGCAGTGGAGAATTTCGATTTAAGCACAACTCAATATAAAGATATTAAAAAGAGGCTGGCTCTATATGCAAATGATGACGAGTAGCTATTGAAAAAGCGCTTTTAGTTCTGTTGCATCTTCAGGTTTCA
>JAYVNR010000108.1:0-18606 GCA_043758305.1 Pedobacter sp.
ATCAGGCATTGAACTTTAAAAGCCCGGTAGATTTGCTGCTGGAAACTTGATACAGAAATCCTACTTTTGAGTGGCCTGAAAATAAGGGAAGCTTACAGGGCCATCCTGATTTATACTATTACATTCGGATAAGCTGACAGCAATAATTGTAAGTAAAAAAATGCTTGATAGTTTCATAATTTGACATTTAGTGTTAGGGTTATACTGCAAATTAAATAAATTTCAGTAACAAGAGGATATAAGTCTTCAGTAAAAATTACTTCAATATCATTTTTGATTAAATCGCATTAATTTGTGGCACCTTAAAGTAAAATTATTATTAATTTAGAAAGGAATAATCCAAAAAATTAAACTTTATAAAGTAGTATCACGAAAGCCTGCACTTAAACATACAATTCATGAAACATCTTTTTGTTAGTACTTTAATTCTCTTTAGTCTATTTTCTTGTAATAAGAAAGAACAAAATGATCTTTACAATAAGAATGTATATATAATAGGCGGGGATGTAAACAATCCTATGCTAGTGAAGGTCTTAACAGAAGTACAGTTGCACTTTAAAAATAATGATTCAGTCTATATAACTAAAACAGCATCCTTCAGTAAAAAAACGCTACTAGCTAATACCTTAAATAAACCGATGGTATATTACTTCACCTATAAAAATAATATCTTAAATATACCCGGCTATAATTTGAATGAAGTTAAAATAACTGAGACACCAAAATCATATAATAATCAATTAGGTATAACTCTTTACAAAACGTCCATTCTAGCACTCAATTTAAAAGACCAATATGGAAGGCTTAAAGATGTTTTTGGTAAAAATTATCAAGTAGTCAAAGAGCTATTAAAGTATAACATTATAATAGATGATATCTCCCATAAGGAGATAAATAAGAGCATTATAAGTAAACCTCCTAATTCAACTGATTCGTTAAATTCCGAAGCTATTCTTAAGTGCACTAATATAATTGAACTGCAATTAGCTTTTGGAAAAATGAATATTAAATCTGAGCCGTATACAGATGGTGAAGGTATTGAAGATGGAATAATCTACACTCTGTTTCGAAATTCGAATAATGAGGTACGAATAAGGTATGTAGATGATAGTTGTGTAGCTATATTTGAGAATACAAAATCAAAATGGAAATTGCCTCATGGATTAAGGGTTGGAATGAGTCTGTCTGATCTGGTTAAACTTAATTCAAAACCTATTAAATTTTATGGATTTGAATGGGATTATTCAGGGGTGATTGTTGGTTGGGATAAGGGTAAACTTAGTGATGAGAATCTTAATATAACATTATCTGCAAAAAATGATTCTGAAAATTATATGGACTTTACTGGCGATGAAATTTTCAGCTCAAACGCTGCTGGCGTAAATGAACTTGGACTGTATGTTTCCAATATTTCAATTAAAAGTAAATAGCTACGTAAAGCTTTACCATTTCTTTTATTTGTGTAGATTAATTGGTTATATCCAAAAAATCCAACAGTAAAACAGCAGTAGTAAAAAAAGTTTTAATACATCTATAAATCATTATCTAGAGCAGGCCAGTATCTTATATTTATTTTGTGACTGTCTACTCATCTCATCTTTTATTTAAGGTTGCTTTTTAGTCTAATTGTAACTTCGCCACTTGGAATAGGTACTTTACTCTCCAATATATTTCCATTAATTTCAAATACAGCACCACTGCTTAATAAAATTCTATCTCCATCAATTTTGTATGTTCCTGATGCAGTACCTTCTTGGTATTTACTAAATACTTTCATGCCTGTAGTTATAATAACATTTCCATTTTTGGTAAACTCGGTATCAAGCTTCCTTATCTCCATTCCTTCTGCATAAGAAATAGGTTCAACCAACTCCCATTTGCCTACAATTAGGTCATCATTATTTTAAATTTCTCCACAACCTAAAAATAGACCGATTAAAATTATATAAAAAAACTTCATACTAAAACATCAAAAGGGGGTTACCAACTATTAATTCAAAATCATAATTTGAGTAGATTATAGTAACATACAAATATCTTTTAAAATCATTTTCCAATTCAAGGATTTTAAAATTGTCTTTATAATATATGCATAATTCTACTTTTCGTTACCACCGGATGGTTTAACTTCCTGTATTATCGTATTGGCTATAAAAACTTCTCCTTAAGCTCGGCGGTAGGCACCATGCAAGCTTCCTGCTTGCCAAACCACTTGTAGCGGTTATTTGCTATTATGCCGTAAGTCCAATTCCTGATAAAGCCGGGCACTATCATAAACATGCTGAGAAGGGGCAAAGGGAAACTGAGCTTTCTGCAAATACGCAGTACTGCTTTAGATTTAGTAAAAACCCTTCCTTCTTCCAGCAATACAACACTGTTTTGAAGTGCTGGATTAATATTGAAATCTTTCAAAACCTCTTTTGCAGCTTCGCTTTGTAAGGCTGCAAAGCGGAAGTGATTGTTCTTGTCATGCCTGATGATAAACTGGACACTAGCATTGCATAAATTGCAAACACCGTCAAAAAAGATAATGGAGTAGGGCATTGTTCTCACAACCCAGAATTGCTCCTAAACAATTTTATCGCGATAGCAAGCAAAACAATACCAAATGCCTTTCTTAGGACAGTTATCCCGGTTACTCCCAGAAGCCTTTCTATGTGGTGCGTGTTTTTAAGCACAGTATAAACAAAGAGCGTGTTGGCTACTATAGCTACAATAATATTCTGGGTTTCATATTGTGATTTTAAAGAAAGGAGCGTGGTCATCGTCCCCGCACCGGCAATAAGCGGAAAGGCTAATGGAACGATAGAAACGGTTGTGGGTATTTCATCTTCCTTAAAAACCTTGATGCCCAAAATCATCTCCATAGCAATAAAAAATATCACTAGCGAACCAGCAATGGCAAAAGATGCAATATCAAGCCCAATAATGTGCAGAAGCTCTTCACCAATAAACAAGAAAACGATCATCAGCACCAAAACAGTTATAGAGGCTTTCTCTGAATCTATGTGCCCAGCCCGTTGCCTTAACTGAATAATTACTGGCACAGCTCCCACAACATCGATAATAGCAAATAATATCATGGTTACAGAAAGTATCTGCTTAAAATCTAATGCCCATTTCATGTTTTTGAAAGTTTTAGTTTGGATGGAAATAAAAAAGGTTCCAGGCTATTGCCAGGAACCTCAAATCTATTTTAAAAAAAATTCATTCAACAATTTTTGGGCTTTTAGGATCTTCTGGCACAACTATATCCCCCTTCCGCAAAACAGAATGTTTTTTGCTGTAAGTAAAATAAATTACAAAGCCAACTAAAAGCCACACTATAAGCCTAGCCCAGTTTGTCCAGCCTAAGCCATAAATCATGGCACCGCAAACAACAATCCCGGCAATAGGAACAAAAGGCACCCAAGGAGTTTTAAACTCACGTTTAAGGTCCGGATCTGTTTTGCGCAATACCATCACAGCAACGCAAACCAGCATAAAAGCGAATAGTGTTCCGATACTGGTCATATCTCCAACAATATCTCCAGGGACAAATGCAGCAAACAACCCAACTAATATTAGTATGAACAAGCTTGCTTTATATGGAGTTTTATATTTAGGATGGATTGCACTAAATGATTTTGGCAAAAGCCCATCACGGCTCATAGAATAAAATACCCGAGACTGGCCCAAAAGCATCACCAAGATTACTGAAGAGAAACCTGCAAGAATGGCTACTGTAACTAATTTAGCAAGCCATTCATAGCCTGGCATGTATTTGTTTATTGCAAAAGCTACTGATGCTTCTTTTCCTGAAGTCCTGAAATCTTCTGTTGTTGCAACCCCGGTTAAAACGTGCGCAAACAAAATGTACAATATGGTACATATTGCTAAAGAGCCTAAAATCCCGATCGGCATATCGCGTTTAGGATTTTTAGCTTCCTGTGCAGCAGTGCTCACGGCATCAAAACCAATAAAAGCGAAAAACACAACTCCTGCCGCTCCTAATATGCCTGTAATCCCGCCAAATGCATGTTCTACGCCAACGTGGTCGACATAGGTTGTAGGCTCAGGAATATAAACAGCATGGTTAGCAGGGTTAATAAATCCCCAGCCTATAATAATAATGAGTATAACAATGGTAACTTTTGCAATTACTATGATTCCATTCACTAATGCCGATTCTTGTGTTCCTCTGATAAGAAGGAGAGTTAAAACCGATACAATAAACAAGGCTGGCAAGTTGATCATACCGTGTTGAAGCCCGTCAACTGATGTTTCAAAAGGAGAGTGGCACCATTCATAAGGAATGGGCTTCATATGAAGCACGTTGGTTAAGAGGTTATTCAAATATTCGCTCCAGGCTATGCCTACTGTTGCAGCGCCCACAGCATATTCCAGGATTAAATCCCAGCCAATAACCCATGCAACCAGTTCGCCCATGGTGGCATAGCTATAAGTATATGCGCTGCCTGCAATGGGGATGGAAGATGAGAGTTCGGCATAACACAGTCCGGCCAAAGCACAGCCAATTGCAGCCACAATAAATCCCAAAGTAACAGATGGCCCAGCATTTTGAGCAGCAGCGGAGGCAGTCCTGACAAACAAACCAGCTCCAATAATCGCTCCAATGCCAAGAGCAATTAGAGATCCGGCAGTAAGTGTGCGCTTTAGCCCTTTTTCAGATTCGGCGGCATCGGCTAAAAGATGGCTTAATGGCTTTTTTAAAAATAGACTCATATAGTTTGTGCGTTTTTAATAAGTGTTTGCAATATCTCTAATTCCAAACATAATTAATTAAATTGTAAAAAGGAAAAGAGGATTTCTTTTAAAAATCCTCTTTCCTGGCAATATCCAAATGCTTAAGAAACCTTAAATCGGTTTCGTACGCTGAATTAGTGGCTCAGCGTATCAGTTTTATTAAGAATAGTATCAGTACTTGTATTTCCCAGAGAATCAGTGTGCTGTATTACACGTATTTCTTTTTTGATTTCTTCTTTTCCACGTGGTTCTGTTATTCCCTTAGATATGTGAGGAGCAATAATCAATGAAACTATGGACATTAATTTGATAAGGATGTTCATAGATGGGCCCGAAGTATCTTTAAAAGGATCTCCAACAGTATCGCCCGTTACAGAAGCTTTATGCGGCTCTGATTTTTTATAATACATCTCGCCATTGATCTCTACGCCTTTTTCAAAAGATTTTTTGGCATTGTCCCATGCACCACCTGCGTTAGATTGAAAAATCCCCATCAAAACACCAGAAACAGTAACTCCAGCCAATAAACCACCTAAAACTTCTGGCCCGAAAGAGAAACCTATAATAATTGGCACAATTAAAGCAATAGCGCCTGGCAACATCATTTCGCGTATAGATGCCTCTGTAGAAATAGCTACACATTTTTCATATTCAGGCTTTGCTTTATATTCCATGATCCCGGGTATTTCCCTGAATTGCCTACGCACTTCCTGAACCATGTCCATTGCTGCCCTGCCTACAGCAGAGATACATAATGCCGAAAATATAAATGGTATCATCCCGCCTACAAACAACCCAGCTAATACATCTGCCTTATAAATGTCTATATGGTCAATTCCAGCAACACCAACAAAAGCAGCAAATAAAGCTAATGATGTTAAGGCTGCCGAGGCGATGGCAAAACCTTTGCCCGTTGCAGCAGTAGTGTTTCCAACTGCATCAAGGTTATCAGTTCGTTCGCGGACTTCGGCAGGCAGTCCGCTCATTTCTGCAATACCACCAGCATTGTCTGCAATTGGCCCAAATGCATCAATAGATAATTGCATAGCTGTTGTTGCCATCATGCCTGCAGCAGCAATTGCAACACCATAAAATCCGGCAAAATAAAATGAGCCATAAATTCCGGCAGCTAAAACTATAATTGGCAAAACAGTAGATTGCATCCCAACTGCAAGCCCGGCAATAATATTAGTTGCATGACCCGTAGAAGATTGTTTAATGATAGACATAACAGGCGATTTGCCCATGGCAGTATAATATTCCGTTATCAGGCTCATTAACGTGCCTACAACCAAACCCACAATAATTGATAAAAAAACTCCTGTTTTTGTGAAAACATGTGCTCCCACGTTGAGGGTGCCATCTATTCCCATGTCACGAATCATATGAAAATCACCATCAGGCAAGAGCCATTTTACAGCAAAAAACGAAGCAATTGCAGTTAGGACTATAGATGCCCAGTTGCCCATGTTAAGGGCATTTTGCACGCTATCTGTTTCTTTGGCAATACGTACAAAATAGGTAGATACAATAGATAACAATAAGCCTAGCCCGGCAATAAGCATGGGCAATAGGATAGGAGCAATGCCTCCAAAATTATCATGTGATACAATTTCACGGCCCAAGATCATCGTGGCTAAGATAGTAGCAACATATGATCCGAAAAGATCTGCGCCCATTCCAGCTACATCGCCAACGTTGTCCCCAACATTATCTGCAATTGTAGCAGGATTCCGAACATCATCTTCTGGTATGCCAGCTTCAACTTTACCAACCAAATCTGCGCCCACATCAGCAGCTTTAGTGTAAATGCCTCCGCCAACGCGGGCAAATAGCGCAATTGATTCGGCACCTAAAGAAAATCCGGCTAGCACTTCGAGAGCTTTTTCCATCTCTTTGCCATTAACTCCGGCACCGCTCACATTTACCACATAGATTTGGTAAAATACGATGAACAAGGAACCAAGCCCTAGAACAGCTAATCCTGCTACACCAATGCCCATTACGCTTCCAGCTGTAAACGATACTTTTAGCGCCTTAGCAAGGCTGGTTCGAGCTGCCTGGGTTGTCCTGACGTTTGCTTTAGTGGCGATGTTCATTCCAATGTATCCTGCAAAAGCAGAAGTAAAAGCACCAATGATAAATGAAACAGCAATTACCCAGCTGGATGTTTCTACCAATGTGCCTGTATAAGCCAGCAGCACTGCTGCTATAATGGCAAAATAGCTGAGCACTTTCCATTCGGCACGGAGAAAAGCCATTGCACCATCAGCAATGTAGCCTGCGAGGGTTTGCATGTTTTCATCGCCTGCATCCTGTTTTGTTACCCATGCGGATTTTATAAGCATAGATACAATTCCTACAAGCCCGAAAACGGGAATAAGATAGATTAAGTTAGTTTGTAAAAACTCCATATGTGTTATTAATATATAAGTTGGCTAGCAGACAATTCGCCAAAAATAGCAGGGTTAATCAATTAATCAAATTTAATTAATGGTTTATATTGATATTGTTTGAATAATACACGCTGTTTTGTACAAACTAAATTCTCCGAAAGGAATTATCTGATACAGATTGTTATTTACGATTGAAGAAATTTAAATGATATATTCGTTCACCTTAAAATCTTTTATATGGAACAACCTACCAGCCCTTCTGCCAATATGAAGCGTGAGCTTGGCTTATTAGATGCAACCCTGCTTGTGGCAGGGAGCATGATTGGCTCTGGAATATTTATAGTGAGCGCAGATATTACCCGTAATGTTGGTTCTGCCGGGTGGCTGATTGCCGTGTGGCTGATTACCGGATTTATGACGCTTACCGCTGCCCTTAGTTATGGCGAACTAAGCGGAATGTTCCCAAAAGCGGGCGGGCAATACGTATATTTAAAAGAAGCCTATAATCCATTGGTAGGATTTTTATACGGCTGGAGTTTCTTTACTGTAATACAAACCGGCACAATTGCAGCTGTTGGCGTGGCTTTTTCTAAATTCCTGGCTTATTTGATACCACAAGTCAGCGAAACGCTTGTCCTCTTTCAGGTTGGATCGCTAAAAATATCTCCTGCACAAATAGTTTCTATTGTACTTATCATCTTTCTCACATATATAAATACCAAGGGTGTAAAGGGGGGCAAAATTATCCAGACATCATTTACGCTCACTAAGCTTGCCAGTTTGTTTGGGCTAATAGTATTTGGTTTTATCATGCTTAAGGCTGATGTATGGAAAGCTAATTGGAACGATGCATGGAACTTGCATACCTTAAATAAAGATGGATCCATTACTTCCCTTACCACTGTTGCAGCTTTGGGAGCAATTGCAGCCTCCATGGTAGGTTCTATTTTTAGCAGCGATGCCTGGAATAATGTAACTTTTGTAGCCGGAGAAATAACTAACCCTAAGCGCAATATCGGACTAAGCCTTTTTTTAGGGACGCTGATTGTTACCATTATTTATGTTATGGCAAATGTGATGTATACGGCAGTTCTTCCATTGCATGAAATTGCCGTAGCCGAGAAAGACAGGGTGGCTGTTGCCGCATCCAATGCTATTTTTGGTAATGCAGGCACCGTTGTAATAGCACTCATGATTATGGTTTCTACCTTCGGATGCAATAACGGCCTTATTTTGGCTGGCGCAAGAGTTTATTACACTATGGCAAAAGATGGTTTGTTTTTCAAAAAAACCGCCTCTCTAAACAGTTATGCGGTGCCAGAGTTTGCGCTGTGGCTTCAATGTGGCGTAGCTGCAATTCTATGCCTAAGCGGCAAATACGGCGATTTGCTCGATATGATTTCTTTTGTAGTAGTAATATTTTATGTGCTAACTATTTTAGGAGTGTATATTTTGCGTGCAAAACGCCCTGATGCAGAACGGCCGTACAAGGCTATTGGATATCCTGTGCTTCCGGCCATTTATATAATCATGGGACTATCTTTCTGCACGTTGCTAATTATTTACAAACCTGAGTTTACCTGGCCAGGGTTGATTATTGTGCTAACTGGATTGCCCGTTTACTTCTTGTGGAAGAAATTTGGAGACAATACCATGCAATCGGAAATCACAGAATAATAGAAATGTCTGTACAGCCCGAAATGAAACGCAGGCTGGGCCTGTTAGATTCTACAATGCTCGTTTCCGGGTCGATGATAGGCTCAGGGATTTTTTTGGTAACAGCAGATATTGCCCGCTCCCTAGGTTCGCCAGGATATATATTGCTAACCTGGCTGTTAACCGGCTTTATTACGCTTATTGCAGCTTTAAGCTACGGTGAACTTGCCGGGATGATGCCCAAGGCGGGAGGCCAATACGTTTATTTAAAGGAAGCGTACAATAAACTTGTAGGCTTTCTGTTTGGATGGACTGTTTTTACTGTAATACAAACCGGCGTTATTGCTGCTGTTGCAATTGCATTCGCAAAATTTACCGGGATTTTAGTGCCCCAATACATTTCGGATACTTCTTTATTTAACATTGGCTCATTCCCAATAAGCTCTCAGCAAGTCCTTGCTATTTTGCTTATCGTGCTGCTTACGGGCGTCAACTTACTGGGCATCACCTATGCTAAGGTGCTTCAAACTACTTTTACACTGACTAAAATTGCTGCTTTGCTGGGGCTTATAGGGGCAGGCATTTATTTTGGTTATAACAGCCCGGCCATGAATAGAAATATGGCAAACTTCTGGAGCCCGTTCCAAACATCAGTCATCAATGGAAAAGTGGTTGTAAAGGCTCTTAGCGGAACCGTATTGTTTGGCACACTGGGAGCAGCCATGATCGGTTCGTTATTTAGCAGCGATGCCTGGAATAATATAACTTATACAGCAGGAGAGGTGAAAGACCCTAAACGAAATATTCCATTAAGCTTGTTTTTTGGCACTTTGATCGTAACTGTGCTATATATTCTGGCAAATGTTGCTTATATGATGCTTTTGCCGGTTTCGGGTTCTCCGGAAGGAGCCACTACAACAGCCAGAGGAATTATGTTTGCGATAAATGATAGGGTAGGGACGGCTGCAATAGAGATGATCTTTGCAAAATCTGCCGTAATACTAATGGCATTGCTTATAATGGTTTCAACTTTTGGCTGCAATAATGGGCTCATTCTTTCAGGAGCCAGGCTTTACTATGCAATGGCTAAGGACGGGGTATTTTTTGAACGTGCTGCTCGGCTTAATAAACATGATGTTCCAGGCTTTGCGCTTGTTTTACAAGGAATTTGGGCTTCCGGCTTATGCCTGTCTGGTACTTATGGAGACCTTTTAGATTATTGCACCTTTTCATCGTTGGTATTTTATATAATAACCATAATTGGCTTATTCGTCCTTCGTAAAAAACAGCCGGATGCAGTGCGGCCTTACAAAGCTTTTGGCTACCCGATATTGCCAGCAATGTATATTATAATTGCAGGTGCTATTGCGATAGATTTACTGATATACAAGCCTAAAACCTGTGGCATTGGCCTTGCATTAGTGCTAATAGGCATACCCGTGTATTATCTGTGGAAGAAATTAGGGAGCAATCAAATTAAAGCTGAATAATTTTCAATTATAGCCCGGCATAATAATCATAGCCTCTTTCTGCCCAATAATCTTTAGGTCGCTGGTTGCTGAAAGAGAGTGTTCCAATGAGCTTTATGTTTTTTATTCCATATTTAACAGGAATGATCAGCCTTAAAGGATAGCCTTGGTTTAGGGGCAGGGGTTTTCCATTCATCTCATAGCATAGAAGCGTTTGCGGATGCATGGCGCTGGGCATATCAATGCCAACGTAGTACTTTTTGTCAGGAGTTGCAAATGCAGCATAACCCATTTCTGCCTGTTTATCCAAGTGATAATACTTTACAAAATCGCTGAATTTTATGCCCCCCCACCAACTTACCTGGCTCCATCCTTCCACGCACTTAAAATCGAAAACAAGTTCCTGTTTAGGGATTTTTTTCAAATCATCCAGGGTTAAAAAAAGCGTATCGCCGGGATTTCGGATAACCTGCAGTTTCCATTTTACCGGATGAAAATCGTTTCCTAATCCGACATTGCCGTTAACACGCACTTTTTTAGCAGCTGCTGATTTTGGATAGGTTTTTACCAGTGTAAAAGGGCCAATAACCCGACCAAAAATATCCTCGTTTACATTAAGCACCTTACGCAACGGTTTGCGCACACCGGCAGTAACTGTCCGGTCTTCCAGTGTAGAATTATAAAGCCATTTCCATCCCTGGTAAGCTCCTATAGCAAGCGCAAAAAATACTAAAAACGCAATAATGGCCCGTTTGCGGATAAGATTATCTGATGGTGCCTTGGAAGAAAATTTATTCATGTGATGAATTAGATTTAGGTTCAGTATTATTTTCCACCACCTCAAACCCCGTTATTACAGATTGGAAATTATTCCATCCCGCAATCAGGACTTGTATTATATGTACAATGAAAAAAGCTACATAGCCTATTGTTAAAATAAAGTGTTCAGTCCTGGCCATTTTATAGCCGCCCAAAATTGTGGTTATAAGCTGAAACTGAACAGGCTTATATACCACAAGTCCTGTTAAGAGCGAACCTACGCCCATCACGATTATTGCAGTGTAAGCAATACGTTGGGCAGCATTGTATTTATCCTGAGGGGGAAGCATTCTGCGGATGTGCAGATCGTGAAGTACCACAAACCAGGCTTCCCGGAAAGAATTTTTTTTTGGCAGGAGGTATTTCCATTGTCCCGAAACGGCGGTATAAATGATATACAATAAGCCGTTTAAGAAGAAAACCCACATAAAAACGAAATGGAATGCCATCCCTTCGGCAAGCCGGTGTGGTATATGCAAAAAATTGTAAAAGCTTTCCGGGAAAAATTTGAAAGAATAACCAAATATATTCAGCTTGTATTCGTCATTAGCCCAATAGATCAACATACCGCTCCATATCATAATAGTTAGCACTGGGAAATTTACCCAGTGAAACCATCGCATAGCTAAGGGATGCTTTTCTTTAATGGTTTTCATCAGCGACTCATCGCTTTTTCAAATTTCCTTTATACTGGCTTTTAAACTCTTCGAAATCAGGTAACGAAACGCCCCTTACATAAGGGCTATTTGGGTTATGAGCTATATAATCCTGATGATATTGTTCTGCCCGGTAAAAGCTTGTCAATGGCAAAAGCTGTGTTACTGCTCCTTTGATCTTGGCTTTAGCGTCCATAGCCTGTTTCTGCTCTTCTGGTGTTTTGTAGAAAATTACAGACCGGTATTGTGGCCCAAAATCATTTCCCTGCCGATTAAGTGTTGTGGGATTATGCGACTGGTAAAATACGTTCAATAGTTCCTTGTAAGAAACGATTTTAGGATTGTAATAAACCAGAACCGTTTCAGCATGCCCGGTATTTTCTTCGCCCACCTCATCATAGGTAGGATTGGCTTTCTTTCCGCCAGCATATCCTGAAATTGCAGAATCTACGCCAACTACAGATTCAAATATAATCTCCGCATGCCAGAAACACCCTTCAGCAAAAGCAGCAATTTCTTTTCCTTTTGGTGCAACCAAGGCAACTTTCCTAACCCCTCCGGGATTTGTAGCAGAGGTGTTGGAATAGATTTTTATCCCACTAAAAACAAGGAGCCCCAAGGCTATGAATTTGATAATTTTCATAATTATATAAAGATAAATTATTTTATTGAAGCTATAAATAACTTAAACCCACCGCCTGTAAAAAAGCTATGACCCGTACTTATATCTTTCAAATACAAATACGAAAACTTGTGGTTATTGGATGTTAAAAGGGGAGTGGATCTTAATTAAACAATTTTTTTAAATTCTGTATAGCAATGCGCAAACGGGTTTTAACTGTGCCCACCGGAATATTCAATTCTTGCGCAGCCTCTACATGGGTGTAGCCGCTAAAATAAATCAAGTCGAGCACAAGTTTTTGTTCAGGCTTTAATACACTAGAAATTTCGCGTATGCCAATTCTGTCTGTATTATATGAAACATTGTGCCTGCTATCTACCAGATAAGATACATTATCAATACATTGATTGTCAGCATTGTTCCTATGGTATTTGCTCCGCATCTGATCAATAGCCAGATTACGGGCCATATTTGCCATCCAAGTAAAAAGCCTTCCTTTAGATGGATCGTATTGGCTAAAAGATTTCCAGATTTTTACAAATGTATCCTGAAGCACATCTTCTGCCTGCTCCTCTTTTTTTATTATCCGCAATATAATACCGTACAAGGAATCAGAGTACATATCATACAAAGTAGACAATGCTTTTCTTTCACCATTTCTTAGCCCGTTTACCAAAACACGCTCAGAATGTTTTAATTTGACAACAGAGGGAACTTCAGTCCGGGAAGGAATGGAAAGGATAAATGCTACAGTATTCATATTTCTTGGGTAGGTTGTATTAATAACAAATATCAAGCCTAATCATTCAATAGAAAGAACACCGTATATTTAAATATAAAAAGCTATATTGATTGAAATAAACTACAGTATTGTACTTATTTCTGCTCAACAGCAACAGGCTCTGTTTCAGTCCTGGTAACAACTTTTTCTTCCTTGTTTCCATTGCCATCTTTGGCATCTTTAAACTCTCTAACGCCCTTGCCTAAGCCGCTCATTAGTTCAGGTAATTTTTTTCCGCCAAAAAGAAGCAACACAACAACAGCGATCAATATCACTTCAGGAGCACCTAATCCCATAATTTTATAATTTAAATTTTAAGTATATACGTTAGTTTTGTTCTGAACGGTTTTTTAAAGAGCAAATTGCTTAAAGTGCTGCAGCCCATTAAATTTGAGCCTAAGTTACTTTATTTTGATTAATTTCAAATTTTATCAATATGCCTAAATGCCGACCATCAAGAGCTCAATTTTAAAATACGGCTTCTTTATTTTTTTTATTTCTATTAAAAGTATTTCTACTTATGCCGAAGGCAGCAAAGAATTGACTGCAAACGGCGGGTTTAGGCCTTTTCTGGTTTCCACTACAATATCAAACCTCTCTAATCCATTCCCTACGCTTGGCACCATGAAAGTTTATGCAAAGGTTGGAGAATCCATTTATGCAGGGTCCAGTGCTCAGGGATTTGGTGCCGGAACAATAAATATGCGTGCACCAAATGGAGCCCTTTATTCGAGTGGAAATTCTGCAACTACAGGCAAAATACTAAACCGCAGCCAAGAAGTTGCAGGTCCGCTGCCTAACCTGGGCGGATATGTGCCCTACATAAGGCAAGTGCTCCCCGGAGAAGAAGGCATATGGGAAATTGATTTTATATCGCAAAGCAATGGTGCAGCTTCAGGAGTTAATCCTGTACCTGTAGCCGCAGGAGATAACTGGACACAATCAACCGGCCAGTACATAACTGCATTTGACATTTCAGTACGCGATGAAACAAACTCAGGGTTTTTTACCGGCAGGGTTTTTACAAATATTTTTACCGGCATATTAGGCACTTTTGATGTTGGTTTTAACGGCGTTTTTAAAGTTCTTACCAAAGATGGCTACCAATATGTTCTAGATAACAATGGGCAGGCAGGCAATGGCTTTTCATTTTTTGTGAACAATAAAGGTTTTAGGGATGCAACTGGTGCGCCATCTTATCTAAGCATTAATTCAATTATTAGTCCTGATATCCATGATCCACGCTTGCCCGATACTGAATCGGATGTTACCCATAAAATATTTTTTAATGCTCCGGCGCATAATTTGCCCTCAAGTGCCAAAATCCCGGGAGGAGGGATTACGTGGCTTTTAAATGCCCCGCTTGTGCCAACTTTGAGTGAAGCTGATTTCGTGGGGACCGAAGGAACAGCAAAAGTTGGCGGAACAAGCCCATTGGGAGGTTTTTTTAACTTTAATGCAAACAAAAACGGCTCTTACCTACTCTCCATCGATGTAAATAAAAATGGTTCTTTTACAGATGCAATTGATAAAAAACTATCTGGAACGGTGAATGCCGGGGCTAATAGTGTGCCTTGGGACGGGCTTGACGGCCAGGGCAATAAAGTTCCTGCCAGTGGGACAACGCCATATGTAGCCAATTTGAATATAATCCTATATGGTGGCGAGGTTCATTTCCCCTTTTTTGATGTAGAGCGAAATGTTAACGGGCTTAAACTGACCCGCACAAATGGGTTTGCATCGCCAGATAATACGGTTTATTGGAATGATACGCCAATCACTGTTGTGGGCACTGCTTCTAATCCACTGAAAAACATTACCGGAATAAACAGTTTTATAAATGGCCACAAATGGGGCGTCCAGGGAGCAAGCCCCACAGAGTTTGGAGATGAGAAAGGGCTGGATACATGGTCATATATTTTGGCAGCGCCATTAGTAGCCACACTGAATTTTGATTTGCAGGAGTCTGATCTTGAAGTACTTGGTATAAGTGCCGCAAAAGATTGCAAAAGCACCCGGATAGTTTATACTGTAAGCGTAAAAAACAATGGCCCCGGAAGTGTGGCCAATGCTCGGTTCAGGTTTGCTTTTCCGGTTGAATTCACAGGCATTTCGGTTACCAGCGCAGCCTCTACAGGTTTATCAACACTTACTTCAGGCACGGTTTCGTCCGGAAGTTATGACGCTGTTCTAAATCTAGCCAACTCATCTGTGCGTACGTTTACAATTAGCGGAAAAGTGCCTGTAGTGCCTGCCGGAGGCGATATCAGCGTTATCGCGAGCATATTGCGGCCAGTAGATTCTACAGATCCTGACGCTACCAATCCTGATATTCCACCTCCCACAGATCCACTTTCTGAATGTAATTCTTCCCCTTCGGGGCAGGGATGCAATAACATTAAAACCAGTATAATTTTTGCAGGCGTTTTAAATGCCGGGCCAGATCAGATCATTAAGCAATTTGATACAGCAACACTAATTTCAAATGGCCCGGGAATATGGGCTCAGGTGGGGCAGTCTCCCGCTCTGGCGGCAATTACAAACCCTTCCTTGCTTATTAGCACTGTAACTGGCTTAAATGCTGTAGGGATTTACAAATTTGTCAGAGCCAATGCAAATGGATGCACAGATACGGTTGCTGTTAATGTAATCTCATCGGATACCAGCACTGAAATACCAAATGTTTTTACGCCAAATGGCGATGGTAAAAATGATGTATTTGTTATAAAGGGCCTTGAAAATTATCCAGGTTCACAATTGATAGTTTTCAATCGTTGGGGAAATGAAGTGTATAGATCTGAAAATTATAAAAACACCTGGGATGGAAGCAATTTAGCTGATGGGACGTATTTCTATCTTCTTACACGCAAGGAAAACAACTTGAGCACAGTATTTAAAGGCTGGCTATATTTGAAAAAAGAGTGATCTTAAATTCGGCCATAACACATGAGTAAATATTGCCTGCTCACATTTCTGATACTTAGCGGTATAAATGCAAGCCCACAACAAACGGTGCAATTTAGCCAATATGTATTTAACGGGCTTGCCGTAAACCCAGCGTATGCAGGTTACAAAGATGATTGGACAGCCAATTTAAGCTTCCGGATACAATGGGCAGGTTTTGAGGGAGCTCCAAAAACCGGGACATTTTCTTTAGACGGGTTAGCATCTAACAAAAATATCGGCTTAGGCATAATCGCAACATCAGATAAGCTTGGCCCTCAAAGCACATCCTCTGTATATGTCAATTATGCTTACCGGTTGCAATTAGATGAGCAAGATACTCGTCGGCTATGTTTTGGTTTAGCGTTTGGAGCCGTTCAATACAAATTAGATGCGTCTAAATTTAATCCTGCAGATCCGGTTGATAATAATTTGTTTACAGTCAGCGAAAGCCGAATGAGTCCTGATTTGCGCTTGGGCTTATATTATTATGCTCCCAGATTTTATTTTGGCGCCTCCATGCTTAATGTGCTCCAAAATTCCATACACTCAAACGGAATGCAATTGATCAAGCCTGTAAGCCATGTGTACCTTAGCGGAGGAATGCTTGTGCCCTTATCTTCCTGGTTGGATTTAAAACCATCTTTTGTTGTTAAAGAAGATTTTAGAGGCCCAACCAATTTAGATTTGACCAATTATTTGCTCATCAATAAAAAACTTTGGCTTGGCGCATCATGGCGCACGGCTACAAACTTATGGAGAAAGAAAAATCTAGAGAACAATTTAAGCAAAAGCGATGCTATAGCTACACTTATGCAAGTATATGTGAATGAATATTTTAGAATCGGATACTCATATGATTTTACAACTAGTCGCCTCTCGGGATACCAGAATGGCACGCATGAAATTTCTATCGGCTTAAGCCTGAACGGTAAAAAAGACAGGATACTAAGCCCGCGATTTTTTTAAATGATGAAAAATATATCCCGGTATTTATGTTTTTCATTGCTGCTAATATGCGCACATACACTAGCACAGGAACAGTTGAGCAACAGAGCCAGGGCAAATAAGCTTTTTGATCGGTATGAATATTCTAAGAGCCTCAGCCTTTATTTGCCCTTAGCTGATAAATTTAAAACCGATCCATTTCTTACTGAGCGCATTGCCGATTGCTACAGGCTAATAAACAATTATCAGGAGGCAGAAAAGTGGTATGCCAAAGCTGTTTCCAACCAGAAAATTAACAGCATAAGCACATTTTATTACGCCGAAGCACTCCTGAACAATCAGAAATTTGATGCTGCTAAGGTTCAGCTTAAAAAATATTTTTCTGCTGCAAAAGATATTCCTGCACTTAATGCACGGCTCTCATCTATTGATTCTGCGATGCTATGGATGAAGCAGCCCTCCAACTATAAAATTAGTAATTCAACAGGCTTAAATAGCATTTATTCCGATTGGGGCTTAACATATTACGGCAATACGGGGCTGGTATTTGTGTCTGATAAAGATTTAGGAAAAGGCATTGATAACCGCACAGGCGATGGCTGGTTGAAGGCCTATACAGCCACTTCAGAGGGAAAGGTTTTAGGGATATTTCCTTTAAATCTTACTGCTAAATATCATGTTGGGCCAATTGCATTTAATGCGAGTGGAGATACTGTCTATATCACGGTTAACACAGCCGCAAAAAATCTGCCTGTTGAAAAAGTTAGGGAGCAAAATTTATACACTCGTAAGCTGGAATTAATTATTGCTACCAAATCTGATGGCAAATGGGATAATTTTATGCCCTTTGCTTACAACAATGCAAGCCGATATTCAGTTGGGCATGCTGCATTATCTGCTAATGGGCAGGTACTTTATTTTACAAGCGACATGCCTGGCGGCGAAGGCAAAACTGATATCTGGTATTGCATCAGAAATACAGATGGAACATGGGGCAGCCCTAAAAATTGCGGAAAAAACATCAATACAGCGGGAGAGGAGGCTTTTGCCACAGTAAAAGATTTAGAGGGCATTTATTTTTCTTCTAAAGGCTTGCCGGGGATGGGCGGTTATGATATATTTTATGCCCGAGGGGAAAAATCAATGTGGGGAAAACCCCAGAACCTGAAGTATCCGATAAATTCTACTGCAGATGATTTTGGTTTAACAAGCCGCGACGGCCTTAGCGGATATTTCTCATCAAACCGGGCTGGGGGAATGGGGAACGACGATATTTACAGCTTTTCGTATATGCCCATACTGACAAAAACGTCAATATCCGAGCCTTTTCCTTCTACGAATAAGTTTCAGCCCCAAACCTCTTACATCCTGAAAAACATTTATTATGACCTTGATAAAGCTGATATTAGAGCAGATGCTGCGATAGAATTAGATAAGCTTTACGCGATTTTACAGCAAAACCCGAAAATCAGAATCGAGCTCTCATCGCATACCGATTCAAGGGCATTGGATGCATATAATATGGAATTATCACAGCGCCGTGCCCAAGCCGCTGTAGATTATCTGGTAA
>JAYVNR010000109.1:0-46485 GCA_043758305.1 Pedobacter sp.
GGCACTGCAAAAGCGATATGGCTCAATGCGCCGTCAAAATTGCTTTTCTGGTTTATTGTAGAGTTGCTCAACTGGGTTATACCGCTAAAAAGGCCAATATCAAAGGTGGTTAGCTTGATATTAGCATACGATGCCGGATTTGCAATATTGATATTGCTATACAGCCCTACCCGGCTAAGCCCTGTACCTATATTTCCCATTGCTCTGTTTTGTGGCAAATAAGGGCCCTTTAAAAGGCCAAGGCCAAATTGCGAATATGGGGAACTGGCAGTAGTTTGAGCTAAAGAGGCAAGCGTGCCGGCCACTAAAGCTAAAACAAAAATATTTTTAAAAATTTTAATCATTATGTTGATAAATAACTTCATTTAAGCCAATCAATACCAAATTTGGCTCTGTTTTAAAAGAGTGCGCAAAGATGCTGTTTTTCAGTCGGGAATCAAAAAACATAGCATCGCCGCCACACAATACAATATGCAGGTTAGGATATTTTTCTGTGTATGCATTTATAAATCCTATTGCCTCATTATAAATACCTTGCTGTACACCTGATAAAATGGCTGAACGGGTATCATCTCCAAAATAAGAATTGAACCCCTCATCAAACTCTATCAATGGCAAACTGGAAGTAAACTTATTCAGCGCTTTAAACCGCATTGCAATACCGGGAGAGATGCTGCCTCCATTATATTTTCTGTCACTCTGTACTAAATCATAGGTGATACAAGTGCCGGCATCTATAATCAATACATTTTTCTCCGGATACAAGGTTTCTGCGCCGATTGCTGCTGCAAGCCTATCCAAGCCCAATGTTTCGGGAGTTTTATAGGTGTTTACGATATGCTTTTCTGCCAGCTGCCTATCAAAACGGAAATATTTTATTACAGGGCTTAAATAGTCCTTTAGCTCAATTTCTTCCCTCCTAACAGATGATAAAATGACAGCATTAATTTTCTGATTTTCAATATACTTATCTAAAACATCAAAATTGAGATCAGCGGTTGTTGCAACATCTTCTAATTGCCTGTTTTTAAAAAAAGCTGTTTTAGTAGATGTATTGCCAATATCAATAACCAGATTGTGCATTAAGCATGTGCGGTGTTAAGCATGGATTCGAAAATGCCCAATCCATCCTGATTTGCCAGAAGGCTATCGGCAGCTCTTTCCGGATGTGGCATCATGCCAAAAACATTTCTATTAGAATTGCATATCCCTGCAATGTTTTGGGCAGAACCATTGGGGTTAGATTCGTCATTTATACTTCCCTCTGCATCGCAGTAGCGAAAGAGCACTTGGTCATTATCATTAAGCATTTTTAAATTATCTGCGCTAGCAAAGTAATTCCCTTCGCCATGGGCAATAGGTATTTTTAATGGTGCAGAGAGGCTTAAAGCTGCGGTCAACAATGAAGTTGTTGTTTGTGGCTTTATGTAGGTATTCCGGCAGATAAATTTCCTGCTGGCATTATGGAGCAATGCGCCAGGCAACAGCCCGGCTTCGGCCAAGATCTGGAAACCATTGCAAATGCCCAATACATACCCTCCTTTTGCAGCAAATTGAATTACTTCCTGCATGATAGGCGAAAAGCGGGCTATCGCACCAGAGCGCAAATAATCGCCAAAAGAAAAACCTCCCGGCAGGATGATGAACTCTGCGCCCTGAAGATCATGATCTTTATGCCATAGCCGAACAACATCCTGCTTCATGATTTGCTGAAGCACATAAATTATATCTTCATCGCAATTTGAGCCAGGAAAAACTACAACTCCAAATTTCATTTCACAAAACTATTTAATTTTTGCAGCATGCCCCCAGAATAAGTGTTAAAAAAGGTTAAGAAATAGGCTGAATCTGTAAGATTATGCAACCTGAAAATAAATTATAAAACCGGCAAGCAGCAAATAAAGGCTTTCATAAAACCAGCGGGTTTTTGCATTGAGAAAATAATAGGCCATAAAAACCGAGCACGGGGCAACTGCCAATATAAAATGCGAAAGTTGGGATTGCGACTGAAGGTAAAATGATGCAAGGCTTAGCACAAACATAAAAAGCAGCAATTGGAGGGACTTGCGTATTTGCACGTAGCTCCTAAAAAAGTTTTTTTGTAGGGAATACGCTGATAAAACAAGGATTATAGCTACAGGTGCCATAACCAAATAACCGTTTTTAATACTGAAATTTACCTGAAACCGATTGGCTAAAGGCAACCAGATGCTGTAAAATTTTATGAAAGAATCATTCCAGTAATAATATACAGCAAGAAAAAAATAAATGGTTGCAAAGCCAATTATGCCAGCCGCCCATTCTCTCCAATTAAATGGCCTAAAAATCAAAAGGCTTACTCCTAACAAAGGGAGCATGGCTATAAAAGGAAAGTAAATTAATGTGCCAATCCCTGCCATCATGCTCAGATCAAACATTACTGCCTGCGCTTCGTTGCGCCGGTAAATGCTCAGGAACTTGCTGGTCATCCAGATAAGTAGAAAATTGCAAATGAGTGGGGGGCTAATAA
Organism: Pedobacter sp.; assembly: GCA_043758305.1. Lineage (GTDB taxonomy): Bacteria > Bacteroidota > Bacteroidia > Sphingobacteriales > Sphingobacteriaceae > JAQSWM01. Next base: position 2,510 of record JAYVNR010000109.1, read on the forward strand.
TCAGGAATTGCGCAAAGAGTGCCGATACCGTTACGTACATCAATGCCGGGAGCATGGTGGGCTTGCCAAGCAGATTGAAATTATTGATTACTGCATTAAAGCTAAATGCCTGGATAAGGATTAGCACAGTAGCTATAGCCACATTTACAAATGGAGAAAAAGAAACAGGATCTGCTGGCACTAACAACCATGAAAATGGCTCGTTTAAGCTAAGGGGCACATTTTCTGGAAGCTTAAAAAAAACGCCCACCCGCAAAACTATTGCTACTATTGCCAGTATTACAAAATTTACAGGGCTTAGCCTTCGGAAAAGGGTGATCATCGGCAGTAAAGTTAAAATTTGAAAACCGAATTAAGGCTGGCTCTTAGGGAAAGATAAAGCTGAGCGTTAAAATGCTTTAATGTGGATAATTTTTAATTATACCCTCAACAATCTTGGCAGTCTCATCCGGGAAGTTTACTTTGATTAAATTTTCGGAATGCACCCAAGCTTTTAATCTGGGAACCAAAGTTTCGTCTATCTGGTTTATAACCGGCACGCCCATGCGCCTGGCAGCTTCTGCATTGCATATCTGTTCGTACTGAAATTTCATCGGAGACATCAGGACTTTTTTATTGAGGAATAAGGCTTCGGCAGGGCCCTCAAAACCACCACCGGTAAATAGCCCTTCACAATTAGCGAGGCTATTGTTATATGCTGCATTATTAACAGGCATTACTTCAACATTCCCATCAGTATAAGGCTTTTTGGTATGCTTGGTAAAAACTTCCCACTTCATCTCTGGCACCTGTTTAAAATATTTCACCAGCCGCTTATCATGATGGGCTGGCAGATAGACCGTTATATGCCCGAGGTTTTTTGTTTCAAGAGTGCGTATTTCGCTCCTGATGACGGGGGTATGGATAAAATCATCATACCGCTCAAAATGAAAGCCTATTTTTTGATCAGCGGGGGCATAATGCTTAAAAATCTGTTCCGACCAACGGGATGGGTTTTGTGGCCTAGGGGTTTTATCTGACAGAAAAGAAGCCTGATGGCTCAATGCCATGCTTGGCCGCCCCTGAAGCTTGCAAGCCCAGGCTGTAACAGGCTCAAAATCGTTTATGATTAAGTTGTAATTTTTTAAAGGAAGCGAACGTATATCCCTAATCAGGCGAGCCAGTTTCATATTTTTATAAGTTTCCCAATGGCTTACCCCGCCCTTTTTGCCAAATATGAAACTGAAACCATGAAAACGGTATGCTAAAGGCTGGTCGAGCAAAACATCGGCCTGGGTGCCGCTTACCAGGATATCCACCTCGCCGTACTGCTGCAATAAAGGGACAATTTCGCGGGCTCTGCTTATGTGCCCGTTGCCTGTTCCCTGAATTGCAAAGAGGATTTTCATAGTGCTCCAATATGAGAAAAAAAAGTAAAACTATGCAGTTTCTGCCTTAAATCGCTCAAATAGCTTTTTAATATCTGTTTTATCATTCAGGTTCTCAGAATCTGCCTGATCTGTTTCGTCAGTGCTATCTTCAAAATCTGAATGCTGGTATCTGAATATCTGCCACGCTCCATTGCAGTATTCAAGAGAAGTAAGATTTTCAACCCAATCTCCAGAGTTTAGATAAATAACACTCCCTTTATCGGTTGTTATAGTACGCATTTCTGGCTGATGGATGTGCCCGCAAATCACATATTGATACCCTTTTTCTATAGCCAAATCAGCAGCAGTATCCTCAAAATCATTTACAAATTTCACTGCGTCTTTGAAGTGTTCTTTAATGCGCTTAGAAAAGCTCATCTTTTTCCTGCCTATCAAGGCAAGGCACCAATTTGTGAAGCTGTTCATCAAAATCAAAGTATCATATCCAATAGCGCCAAGCTTTGCTAGCCATTTGGAATGCTGCATGGTAATATCAAACACGTCTCCATGAAATATCCACGCTTTCTGACCATCTACATTTAGTACCAGCTTATTGATAAGCCGGAAACTGCCCATTTCAAAATCGGCAAATTTACGCAGCATTTCATCGTGGTTGCCTGTGAGATAATATACCGGGATACCTTCTGTAATATACTTCATGATACGGCGGATAACCTTCATATGTGCCTCTGGCCAATACGTTTTGCTGAATTGCCAGATGTCTATAATATCTCCGTTGAGGATAACCGTTTTGGGCTTGATGCTTTTTAGGTATTTGAGGAGTTCTTTGGCGTGGCAACCGTAAGTGCCCAGGTGGACATCAGAAATTACAACCAAATCTACTTCACGTTTTGGCATCAGTCTTCATCGTCTTTTACAATAAATTCGTACGGGCTAAAGAAAGCGGCAATTACAATAAAGAGTATTAGCAGAATTAAAGCATAAATTACTTCAGAAGCCATTTTGTAGCGTTTTTACAAAAATGGCATTACTATATTACCTAAATATTAGGGATAAGTTAAGTTGCTGGCTTGAGATAAGCCCCAAATATCAGGCTTTTGCCAATAGTTTTTCGATCCTCTTTAACTGCCTTAAATGATGCTTGGTGTGTATTTCTATAAACCTGAGCCATTGGCTGGCATTTAACATGCCTAAACGTGGATGTTTGGCAGCATTTAATGGCGGAGCTTTACGCACCTGCGGGGCAACCTCTAATAACTTCTCTCTAAATTTTATAATATAATTGCGGGCATCTTCTATGCTTGTTTTGGCAACCATAGCTACTATATGTGCTGGTGCAGTAAGTTTTACCGGAGGGAAACGCCCAAAAAACAATACCAGCCTTCCTGCCCAGGTAGGCGTTCCTGTGGAACTTTTATGGCCATGCAGGCAACGTTCAATTAATACCAATGAGCCTAAATTAGCCTGAAAAATATGCGAATAAACCTCACTGTAAGACCAGCCACCATTAGCTGGGGTCTGACTAAATTGCTCTTCAGTTATGTTATCAAGAAACTTGCTGTAGTTATCTGTAGATTCTAAAATAGAATTTATGATGTCAGAGTAATTCAAAGCAGGGCAATTAATTCGTCAAGTGTATGTATTTGTTTCAGGATATCACTAGGTTTTTCTAATTGGGCCGGATTAAAATATATGGCATCCATGCCGAATGCCAAAGCACCCCGAACATCAGCCTCCAGGCTATCGCCAATCATCAGGCTTTCATGCTTTTGCGCTCCAGCCCCATTCAGCGCAAACTCAAATATCGCTTTATCCGGCTTATTAATTCCAACAATTTCAGAAATGACTATGGTTTGAAAATATCGGGCTATTCCTGTTGTGGCAATTTTAAGTTCTGTAGATTCTTTAAATCCGTTTGAAATTAGATGGAGCTGATATTTGGTACCTAGATAGCGAAGTGTTTCGTGCGCCTGCGGGAAAAGGTTGGTTTTGGTAGGGCAAATTCGCACATATTCATCTTCAAAATTATGTGGTATTGCGTCGGGAGAAAGTCCGAGATCAGTGAAAGTTTTGCTGAAACGGGTTTGGCGAAGGTGTTCTTTTGTTATGCGACCTAAATGATAATCAGACCAGAGCTGATGATTATTTTTGGTGTAGGTTTCTATAAAAACATTGGGCGAGTGGAGCCCGAGAGCCTTCAATTCGTATTGATGATAAAGTTCATGGAGGGTTTCCTCAGCGTTTCGGTCAAAATCCCAAATGGTATGGTCGAGATCAAAAAAAATATGTTTGTACTTGTTGATCATCTCGCTTATTCTGAAGCATAGTTAACTATCTCTTGGTAAACTTGTAGCCAGCCTTTCCACTCGTCTAAATCTGTAAGAGATTCATTATGCCAAAGTGTAATAAAGGTGCCATTTACTGCTTTTGTGCCATCGCATAAATTTTTTAGTGCAAGCAAAGCATCGGACGGTTTTAGCCGCATGTATTTTTTAAGCGTTACTTCCATAGCAGCAAAGGGATAAACTTTCAAATTTGTTTCCTTTTCCTGCGATAAATCATACCAGTTGTAAGGAGTACATGTGCCTGCCCTAAAACCCGCTTGTGAGGCAAAGCCCATCGAATGGTCTTCCTTTATCCCGGCTTTTAACAAGCGCTGATAAGTTAAAGGTTTTTCCATTTTTAGAAAATGCTGCCGCGATTTTTCAACCTTTTTATTTACTATTTCTTCAAGCCTTGCCTTTTCGGCCAGAATTTTTTCAGGCTCTATGTTTGACTGGTAAGATGGGTGGACACCAACCTCGGCATAACCAGAAATTTCTTTTATCAGTTGCCGAAATTGGGGGATATTGCATGAAATACTGTTATCGTATCTGGAGCAATCTCCCATTAAAAAGAAAAAAATTGGATTGTTTTTTTTATGGATTTCTTTCATCAAGGCATAGGTATCAAAGGGGTCTTTCTCTTTATTTAAGAACACCTTGATTACAGATAAAACTTTTTTAGTATTGGCCAACATAAGTGCCTTTGCCATTCTGGCTCCTGTAGAAGCCATATCCGAAAACTTCCAAGCATAAGCTCTGTCAATATCAATTGTTGGGATGTATTTATAATTTCTCACAGGCACTGAAAATTCAGGATAAACCAATTGTACTATTTCAAGAATTTTATAGGCCCATTGGTCGATAACTGGCGAGCGCAAAAAACCAGCTTTAAATGCAAAACTATCTTCGGCTTTGAACCGCCCGTGTTGGTCTGTAGCTGCTGGCTGATACTCTTCATATCTTGAAATAAGAAAAAATGCTGCGGCAAATACATCAAAGGGCATTGCAGAATCATCCACCGGAAAACATACAGGATAATTTTTATAAACTACAGTTTGCAGGTCGATTTTTTCAAGCCCGTTGTTCAAAAGAAATTTTGCGCTCTTAAAAAAAGGTTCATTTGCTAAGGGTTTATTGGCATAACTGATCTTAGCACCTGTATGCGCAATAAAAAAATCCTGATCCGAAGTAAAATTGATTTGGCACGGGAGTATTTCTTGAAAAATAAAATTGAAAATATAGCTAATGCGATTTGTTGGTGAAGGCGTATAGATCAGCAGGGGCATGTCATGCGAATATCAAAAAACCTTTTGGCATATAAAACTCTAAATATTGAGTAAACTAAAAATTAAAACCGGACGTACTTATAAGCATGAACATTATATATGGTGTTTGTAAATAAGGTTTGATTACGAGGGGGCCACGGGTTGGCTCCCTTTTTTATTCTTCCAAAATCCTAACCAAATCGCTGTTTACATAAAACACCTCTTTTCCGTCCTGCCTGGCAATCAATATGCCTTTGGCAGTTAGCTCTGCCATATATTTGGTAAGCGTGGTGCGGCTTGTTTTTCCTAATACCTCGCCAATTGCCCGGGCTTTAATGTAGGGCTGCGAAAAAACTGCTTCGTTTGTTTCTTTGTTGTACCACTTTAATTCGGCTTTGCCATAATCTAAGGTGGCCGCCATCTGGTTAATTATATCATCGATTATCCGGTTGCTGCGCCGTGCAGTTTGTTCAACAGCTGTTAACATATACAAAAGCCATTCTTTCCACGATTGCCTTTGTGTAACTATGCCTAAATTGTAATAATAATCTTCTTTATGCTCTATAATATATTTGCTGAGGTACAATACAGGCTGGCGCAACAGATTTTTATTCACCAGATATAGCAAATTCAGTATGCGCCCCGTGCGGCCATTGCCATCAGAAAAAGGATGTATTGCTTCAAATTGATAGTGCGCTATAACCATTTTAATTAGCGGATCTTGCGGGTACAGCTCATCATTGTTCATGTACTGCAACAAATTTTCCAGTTTTTCTTCAAGCACTCCTTTGCCCTGCGGGGGCGTGTAAATTACTTCGCCGCTCCTAAATTCGCTTTGCCCCCGGCGGATGACAACATTAGATTGGGGCGGCCTTAGCCCTTGTGCAGTGTCTTTGACCTTGCGGTATATTTTGATTATTGCAGCTTTGTCAATAGCACCTTTCTTGTCCAAATCTTTGTAGCCAGCCCACAGAGCTTCGCGGTAGCGCAATACTTCTTTAGTAGCCGGATTGGCGTTGTCTTCTTTAACAGAATCTGATAAGGCTTTGTACAGTTCGTCGGCTGTTGTGAAAATATTCTCTATTTCTGATGAGCTTTTGGCTTCCTGCAAAGCAATAGTATTAACCAGCATAGCCGGATTGGGCAGGCGCAGCAAGTTCCGGTTCAACTCAGCCAATTCGCGGCTGGCGTAGCCCCATTTCAATAGCGTTTCTCCATCCAGCTCAAAGTTCGGTGGCAGAGCCGGTAATTGATTGTATGGTATCAGCCTGTCAAAAGGCTGGCGAATTACATGTTCAATTATTTTGCCTTTTCTGGACATATAGCAAATATATGTCCAATTATCGAGATAAAAAAGGCTCATGTTCAATTTTTATCCAATTTATGGACACAAATAGCTCACGTGTCCAGTTGGCAACAAACGCTCGCCAGAAATCGTTACCAGCACTAAGTTTCCTATCTTTGATTTACCGATGTCTTTCAAATTAACTTCTGAATATTATCCCACAGGCGACCAGCCCGAGGCCATCCGCCAGTTGGTTGAAGGCGTTAATGCCCACGAGAATTATCAGACGCTTTTGGGCGTTACAGGCTCTGGAAAAACGTTTACAATTGCCAACGTTATCCAGCAAACGCAAAAGCCAACGCTCATTTTGAGCCATAACAAAACTCTTGCAGCACAGCTTTACGGTGAGTTTAAACAGTTTTTCCCGGATAATGCTGTTAACTATTTCGTTTCGTATTATGATTACTATCAGCCCGAAGCCTATATCGCTTCCTCCAATACTTACATTGAAAAAGACCTGCAAATAAATGAAGAAATAGAAAAATTGCGACTGCGCACAACATCTTCGCTTATGTCTGGCCGGCGGGATGTGATTGTGGTTTCTTCCGTTTCCTGCATTTATGGAATGGGCAATCCGGAGGATTTTTCAAATTCCGTTTTCCGCTTTGCCGTGGGCACAAAAGTAAGCCGCAATGCCTTTCTGCACAGGCTTGTTGAAATATTGTATTCCCGCACAACTACAGATTTCAAGCGTGGCACATTCCGCGTAAAAGGCGATACTGTAGATATTTACCCTGCCTACATGGATTTTGCCTACCGGGTTTCTTTTTTCGGCGATGATATTGAAGAGTTAACAGCAATAGATCCGGCAAGCGGAAAGACTTTGGAGAAAATGACGCATTTAGCTATTTTTCCGGCTAATCTTTTTGTAACGCCCAAAGACAGGTTTAACAAGTCGGTTTGGTCTATACAGGAAGAATTAGAAAGCCGTAAGCAGCAATTTATAGACGAGAAACGTTTCCTGGAAGCAAAGCGGTTGGAAGAACGTGTAAACTACGATCTGGAAATGATGCGTGAATTAGGCTATTGCAGCGGAATTGAAAACTATTCACGCTTTTTTGATGGCCGCAGCCCTGGTATGCGCCCTTTCTGCTTATTAGATTATTTTCCGGACGATTACCTGATGGTGATCGATGAAAGCCACGTGACTGTTCCGCAAATACGTGCTATGTACGGTGGCGACCGCTCTCGTAAGCTCTCACTTGTAGAGTATGGCTTCCGCCTTCCCGCAGCGCTGGATAACCGCCCGCTCAACTTTAACGAATTTGAGAAACTTGCGCCGCAAACCATTTATGTAAGCGCAACTCCCGGCGATTACGAATTGGAGAAAACCGAGGGGGTTTACGTTGAGCAAGTTATCCGCCCAACAGGGCTTATTGATCCCACCATAGAAATCCGCCCCGTTATCAATCAGGTTGATGATTTGTTAGACGAAGTGGATAAAACGGTTAAAATGGGCGACCGTATTTTAGTGACCACCCTCACCAAGCGCATGTCTGAAGAGCTTACTAAATATATGGACAGGCTGGGCATCAAAGTTCGTTACATTCATTCCGAAGTAAAAACATTGGATCGGGTTGAAATTTTACGGGATTTGAGGCTGGGCGTTTTTGACGTTTTAGTTGGGATAAATTTGCTTAGAGAAGGCTTGGATCTACCAGAAGTATCTTTGGTAGCTATTTTGGATGCGGATAAAGAAGGATTTTTACGTTCAGAACGCTCGCTGATACAAACCATTGGCCGTGCTGCCCGAAACGATCGTGGCCGGGTAATAATGTACGCAGACTCAATTACCAATAGTATGCGGATTACAATTGACGAAACTAACCGAAGGCGTGACAAACAAATAGCTTATAACCTAGAACATGGCATTACGCCACGTACCATAGGCAAATCAAGGGAAGAAATTATGGAGCAAACCTCGGTTATGGACTTTAAAGGCGGCGTGCAGAAAGCTTATATTGAAAAAGAAGTTGCAGACAATATTGCAGCAGACCCAATTGTGCAGTACATGACCAAGCCCGAGCTGCAGAAATCTATTGATAAAACCAGAAAGGACATGGTTGCCGCAGCAAAAGACATGGACTTCTTACAAGCGGCTAAGCTTCGCGATGAAATGTTTGCGCTAGAGAAGATGATGGAGGAGCGGTTTGGGCAGGGCAAGTCTGTGAAGTAAAATTATCCCTATGAACGGACAAAACAGAAGCGACATTTATCCCGGCTTAGAAGTTGATATCATCTTAAAAAAAGACCAGCGTAGCGGAAACCTCACCCGTGGCATTGTGAAAGACTTGCTAACAAGTTCTGGCTTTCACTCTCGAGGTATCAAAGTGCGATTAGAAGATGGGCAGGTAGGGCGTGTGGCTGAAATAGTTGAAGATTAATGGAATATACAGCACACTATTTTGTAGAAAAGCTAAACCTGCAGCCCCATCCTGAAGGCGGTTACTTTGCAGAAACCTATCGCTCTGCCGAAAAAGTAGATCGTCCGCATCTTCCTTCAAGGTTCTCCAGAAGCCGGAGCTTTTCTACAGCAATATATTTTTTGCTCGAAGGCAATAATTTCTCTGCTTTCCACCGTATAAAAAGCGATGAGGTTTGGCATTTTTATTATGGCCAGGCATTAGATGTTTTTATCATTCATCCGGAAGGAGAATTAGAAATATTGCGCATTGGGAATGATCTAGAAAATGGCTGCTCTTTTCAGGGAGCAGTAAAGGCGGGATGCTGGTTTGCTTCAAGGCCTGTTAGCAAAAATGGATTCTCTTTAGTAGGCTGCACGGTAGCGCCAGGTTTTGATTTTGCAGATTTTGAGTTGGCGAAAAGGGATGATCTTACAAAAGAATATCCTATGCATGCAGAACTCATAACTGCTTTATGCAGAAGTTAGCACAGCATTGTAAGGTTTTACATGGCTTGAAACATTTTATATAGTTTATCGTCTATATTTGTAAAGTTATTTTTCTAAGATGATATTACTACGTTTCCTGATTATCATAATTTGCGTAATGTGGCTCCTGAAGATGGTTGCCCGTGTTATATTGCCCATGATATTTCAAAGCCTGATGAATAAGGCACAAACCCCTCCGGGCCAGCAACAATATCGTAAATCTAACCAACCTCCCTCACAAAGCAAATTGCATATAGATTTTATCCCTCCACAGGATAAAGAAGCTAAGGCAGCTGATAAAGCTGGAGAGTTTATAGATTATGAAGAGATAAAAACCAAATAAGGTTAATTGTGCTTGCTTTTGATATGGCTTACAGAAGCTGATACCATCTCTTTAAGAACAGCCGCATCAACATCAGATAGCTTTTTAATATAAATGCAGGCTTTTGCTGCTTTATACTTTCCTAATCTTTGGAGAAGTTTTTCTCTCTCTGCAAAGCTGGAAGATAAATAAAGCGCAATGGCATCTTTCCGTGGGGAGAAACCCGCAAGCGGTGCATCGCCTTCCCTTCCGCTATCATATTTATAATGATAGCTGCCAAAGCCGATAATGGCTGGCCCCCACATTTTAGCTTTTAGCCCTGTGGCGCTCTCAAATATTTCCATCACTCTAAAGCTATCGTTGCGTTTAGCAATATCCTCAACTGTGTTTATAAAATCTGCAACATCAACTTCTGTTTGTACAGTTTGGTTTTGTGCCATTTACACTTGCTTTATAATATAAATCTACCATATTTCAAATAAATTCAAATAGCCTGTTATTTAGTTCCTTTTTCTATTTTTGGCATTCCTTAAACAGCAATAAATGAATAATTGGTTCAAGCGCAATGGCATCCATCTGGCCATTATCGGAATATTTATAGCCCTTTGCTTTGTGTATTTCAGCCCGGTATTTCAAGGCAAAAGCCTTGTGCAATCTGATGTGCAGCAGGCTCAGGCTATGCAAAAAGAGATAATGGATTTTAAAGCCAAAGATGGCAAAGCACCATTATGGACGAATTCCATGTTTGGCGGAATGCCTTCATTCCAAATTTGGGCTCAATATCCAAACAACGTTGCTACTTACGTTATTTCATTTTTTTCAACGGTATTCCCTAACCCGGTAAATATTGTTTTGTTGCTGCTGTTAGGATCGTACTTGTTGTTTTGTGTATTGAACATGAGCCCATGGCTTGCCGCCACCGGAGCTATAGCATTCGCCTTTACGTCATATAATTTTATTTTGATAGAAGCCGGGCATGCTAACCAGGCGCTTGCTATAGCCTTTTTTGCGCCTATTCTGGCGGGCATCCTGCTCACCTTGCGGAAGCATTATTTGTTAGGAGGGGCGATAACCGCATTGTTCCTGGCTATAGAAATACGCAGCAATCACATACAAATGACTTATTATTTGTTTATTGTATTGCTTATTTTGATTGGGATAGAGTTGTTCCATGCCATAAAAACAAAAACAACTGCGGAATTTCTAAAATCTTTCTCTTACCTGCTTGTTGCAACGGTTTTGGCAGTGGGGGTAAATGCAGGTAACCTGTGGACTACGTATGAATACAGCCAGGAATCACAACGAGGACAATCTAATTTAACAAATGATAAGTCAGAACCGGGAACCGGGCTGGATAAAGATTATGCCTATCAGTGGAGCCAGGGAGTTGGGGAAAATTTTACTTTTCTGGTGCCCAATGCTTATGGAGGTGCGTCGGGCCCAATAACGGAGGGAGATTCTGAAATTGCTAAGGTGCTTGCAGCCAAAGGTGTGCCTGCTGATCAGATTTCAGGATTTATACAACAAGGCCCAAGGATGGGGCTAAGCAGCTATTGGGGAGAAAAGCAATTTACATCTGGCCCGTTTTATTTTGGTGCAATAATCTTCTTCCTATTCATATTAGGCCTTTTTATCGTAAAAGACCGGTTAAAATGGTGGGTGCTATCGACTCTTTTGCTCACTATGTTCCTGTCTTTTGGCAAAAACCTCCCTTTTATTTCAGATATATTTTTTAATTATTTTCCGCTGTACAATAAGTTCAGAACGGTAGAATCCATTCTGGCTGTAGCTGGTTTATTGTTCCCAATCCTTGCCATTATGGCGATAAAAGAATTAGCTATAAATGCTGAGCCAAAACTGATTTATAAAAAATTCTTATATTCTCTGTACATTACGGTTGGCTTATTGCTGATTTTACTTATAGCCCCAACAATTTTTCTTGCTTTTAAATCTTCTAATCATTCTGCAATGGTTGAACAACTGTCGCAGGTTACGGGCGGCGATAGAAGTTTCGCTGAATCTATTGGCAATGCTCTGGTGCAAGATCGAATAAGCTTGGAGAAAGCCGATGCTTTGCGATCGCTTCTATTTGTATTGCTAAGTGCAGGCATACTATGGGGATTGATTAAACAGAAAATAAAACCTCAGGTTGCATTTATATTATTGGGCGCAGCAATTCTGGCTGACTTATGGACGGTGGACAGGCGCTACCTCAATAACGATACTTTTGTGGAACAAAACCAGTTGCGCCAGCAGTTTCAGCCAAGGCAGGTTGATGAGCTTATAATGCGTGACCAAAGCCCCGATTATCGTGTGCTGGACCTTACTGTCCCAACTTTTCAAAGTGCTATTCCGGCTACGTATTTCCACAAAACTATCGGAGGCTATCATCCAGCTAAATTAAAACGCTATCAGGAAGTTATTGATAAGCAGTTTAGTGCTTCAATAAATGAAGATGTGCTGGATATGCTAAATACTAAATATGTTATTACTGCATCAGAAGATGGGCAATCTCAACGTATACAGAACCGGGGCACAGCTTGCGGCAATGCCTGGTTTGTGCCTAAAGTTACTTATGTAAAAGGTGCAAGCCAGGAAATGGCTGCCATAAACAGCTTCGATCCAAAAAAAGAAGCTTTTGTTGACGTAGCTTTTAAAGGAGCTATTGATGAGAAAAAATTAGGCTACGATGCAAATGCGACAATTAAGCTTACAAGCTATCGGCCGGATGATCTGATATATGAATATTCTGCTGGCAGCGATATGCTGGCCGTATTTGCCGAAGTATGGTATGATAAGGGATGGAACGCATACGTTGATGGTGAAAAAATACCGAATATTAGGGCGAATTATATTTTGAGGGCAGCTCAGTTGCCGGGAGGCAATCACAAACTGGAATGGAAATTTGAGCCAGCCTCATATTATACAGGAGAAACAATTGCACTTATAGCGTCTATATTTCTTATTGCAGGTTTAGGTTTTGCATTGTACAATGAAATAAAGCCAAAAAAAGCTGGTGAAGCTCAGGTAGTTTAATCATTGGTTCTTTTATTAGCTAAATAATACCATCCAAGGTTAACGGCAATTACAGCATGGTTCAACAGGTTTGGAACAATCCCATAATGGCGGTTAAAAATTTCAAACCGTTCTAAAAGGCTTTGTTTATGCTTTGCTTTAGAAATACCGCCTACTAAATACTTTGCCACATACAACTTGGTGTTCACAATTTTTTTGGCTTTTTTAACAGCCTTTAAAATCCAGTCTATATCGGAGCTTAACTTGTAGTGAGTATCAAAAGGCTCTACCAGAGCCCGCCTGATATAAATTGCCTGATGGCTAACGCTCATTCCAAAGCGGAAACTCGTGTAGCTCAAATTCACTGGAGCCATATGCCTGCGCTGGCCCAAGCTATGCAGGTTTTTATCTATCATTTCGGTTTCTCCATAATAGATATCAGCATCTTTTTGAAAAGCAAAAATCCTGGCAACAGTATCGGGGGCATAAATTTCATCTCCAGAGTTCATAAAAAGGACATATTCTCCGGTAGCGAAGCCTAAGCCCTTATTCATCGCGTCATAAATTCCACTATCCTTTTCGCAGATAACCTTTGCTATTTTACTTTCATATCTTTTAATGATGCTTAAAGTGTTATCGGAAGAAAACCCATCAATAACGATATATTCAATATTAGCATAGGTTTGGTTCAGCACCGAAAGAATAGTACGCTCAATATTAGTTGCATCATTATAAACAACCGTGATAATGCTCAAAACTGGCTTGCTATCATTTATTTCCTGATTGGGCAACAGTTGCTGATATAGATCAACATGCTTATTGGCAATTACCGGCTCGGAGAAATTTTTTACAACACTTTCTCGGGCATTTTTTCTAATTGCCTCTATGTTAGGGTGCTTATATACCCATTCTATTCCCTTTGAAAGTTCTAAGGACGATTTGTATTCTGCCAAATACCCGTTTTGTTTATGCTCAATCATATCCGGAATTCCTCCAGTTGCAAAGGCCACTACAGGAGTTCCGCACGAAAGGCTTTCCATCACCGTGTTAGGCAAATTGTCTTCCAGTGTAGAGGTGATGAAAACATCTGCCATATTATAACAACTGGCAAGCTTTTCATCACTCGATATAGTTCCCAGAAAAGTTGTTTTAATAGCAAAATCAGCAAGGTTCCCTTCATCACGATTGCCAAAAACAACTAATTCAATTTTCCTTTCGGGGATGCTTGTTTTCAAATATCTTAACGCCTCAAGCAAGTAAGATGTGCCTTTATGCGAGTCGTTTTTGGAGGGCATAAATCCACTTAAAATCACAAACACATCAGGTGCTATATTTGCCTTAATTCTTGCCTCAGCTTTAGAAAGTGGCCGGAAGAGCTTGGTATCAATAGTATTTGCAATATTGACGACCTCCCTGTTGCCTGCCAGGCTACTGCGCCCTGCGGAGGCTCTCATCCACAAGCTTGGAGCGATAACCGAAATATTGAGGCTTTTGTAAGCTTTGTTTTTAGCTTGCCAAATTGTGTGCGACTGATCATTAGGGCCTGAAGTTATTAATATTGGGCAATTGCCGCATTCGTTTTCAAATTGATTGCAACTGAAACGAACATGGCATCCGCCTGTAAACATATTGCTGTCGTGAAAAGTCCATACGATAGGTTTATTCAGCTTAGCTAATTTTTCTATGTCCGCCGGGCGCAAAAACGCATGATTTATCCAATGTATATGAATAATATCAGCCTGTTGCAGAGCTATATGCCCGGATATATCTCTGCCCCAAACCGGAATTGAAAAAGGAAGCTTTAAATTTTTTGTTGCTGATGCAGAAATATACCGTTCTGATAAGATGCCCAAGGCAGTTGCAGCCCGCTTTATCGCCCCTGTCGAAAAGCTTTTAACTCCGGGATCTTTAGAAAACTTAAATCCCACCCAAACCTCAGAATCAATGCCCTGATTAATCAATGCTTTATTAAGGCGCAAACAAGCCCTACCGGCACCGCCATTGCCATCGTATGTGTTGAGGTGGATAACTTTCAAAGCGCCCAAAAATACAATTCATTTGTTTTCTTTTTGTTTTCTTTGCCAAAGCATGAGCAACGAACTTACTGACCGCCATTTCTGGAGCAATTACTGGGAATCAAAATCCGGGCTGGCTGTACCTGTAGGGAGAAATTACTTGTTCCACAAACAGCTGGAGGGTATTGCTAAAGGCAAAAATATAAAGACAGCTATCGAATTGGGCGGTTTCCCCGGATACTATGCAATCTTCCTTAAAAAATACCTGGAGGTAGAAAGTACACTTTTGGATTATTTTGTGCACAAAGGGATTTTAAATACCGTTTTAATAGAAAATGGGCTTAAAAATGAAGATATCCATGTAATTGAAGCCGACTTATTTCAGTTTAATACAGAAAAAAAATATGACCTTGTTCTTTCGTGCGGACTAATTGAACATTTTTATGATACTAAAGATATTATTAGCAGGCATATCCAATTTCTTAATCCGGGAGGTACCTTGTTCATTACACTGCCAAATTTTAAAAGTGTGAATGGATGGGTACAGAAAAAATTTGATTTTGCTAATTATGCAAAGCACAATATTGGATCTATGGACACTCAATATCTTGTTGGTATTGCAAAGGAACTTGGCTTAAAAAATATTAAAGCAAGCTATTTTGGGAATTTTAGTGTGTGGCTTGAAAATAAAAATCAAAAGCCTCGGCTTACGAAAGCTATCGTTAAAACGCTTTGGCTTACCGGGAAAGTGGCAACTAAACTGATTCCGATAGAATCTAAAGCACTTTCTCCATACATTATACTGGAAGCAACCTTATAATTATAAGTTTTGCCTGATAAATTTGACGATCCGGTTCCACAATGATCCTTTCCGTTTGCTAAGAAAAGATTTTATGGCGAGGAATGCCTCTCTGTCTTCCTCAATTTTATCTGGGAATTCTGTTACAGGGTTAGGGTTGATCACAACGTTATAGATATCTTCAATGCCGGAATGTATCCCGGATCCATCATTGCCGATATTATTTATCAAGGAACTGGAAGGGTTCAGCGTAAGCCCGCCAGCAAGAAATATAGATGCATACCAGCGTATAGCCCACGAATTATTTTTGCCCATCTTGAAATGCTTCATCTGCCGCCAGAAATTCATGGTGCCGTCAATAGAAAACGCGTTGATTTTTTCACGATCGAACTGATTCATCAACACATCTACATCTGGTTGAAAATGCGCCCAGGCCCTATCCCAAGTTGCCCAGCCCCAGCTTGTAGCAGCCCGATAAAAAAAAGCCTGTGATAAATTCCTGTTTTCCAAAGGGTACATATATGCGCCAATATGCATCACTCTGTTTTCCATTTGATAGCGTATTAATCCATCGTTAAAATATTGCAGGGCGTAGGGCGAAGTAATAAGGTCATCCTCTAAAACAATCACTTTTCCATACTCTTTTACCAGTTTTTCAACGCCGGAAATTATGGACTCAGCGAGCCCGAAATTGCTATTTCGCACAATAATTTCCACAGAGCGAAACCCTTCAATATTTTTGATCAGCCCTCTAACCTCATCAACTAAAGGTTTGTCTTTTGGGGTTTTTGCTCCATCAGAAAAGATGAATAACCTTGATTCATCTGCAAGCAGGTTCTGTTGCAAAAACTTTAGCGTGCGGCGGGTATGTTCCGGCCGGTTATAGACAAACAAGGCAATTGGGGCGAAATTTTGCATCTGTTAAAAGATATGCAGTTCTGTGGATTTCTTGGTCAATACGGTATAGGCGTTTGCAAACGCTTCCTTTTTTTTCTTTCCGGCCAAATTGCCAGCCAGCTTTTTTAATTGATATTCTAAATTGATTTTAACCGATGCAACAATATTTTTGGGTTTTTTCTGATTTACAAAAGTATTGAACAGGGTTACGGCAGGCTCAATCATGCTTACCTTATCGGCTAAAATTTCCAGCCCTTCGCTTTTTAACAAAAACCTTAGCGATGACGGCGTGTACATATTGATGTGCCCGTATTTTAAAAAATGCTCGGTACGCTTATCAATCCCATATTTATGGTCTTTAGGAACTTCTATAACCTGATATTTTGATACCCGTTTAATCTCCCGCAATAACATCCGTTCAAATTCTACATGTTCAAGCACATGCGAAAGGACAACCAGATCAAATTCATCATCGTTAAAAGGTATATGGTAACCATCAAAAAGCTGAACAGATTTAAGATTTTTCAGGTTTTTGGACTGGATGATATCCACGCCGCTTTGAGCTATTTCTAATGCATGCATTTCGGGCGAGAAATTAGCTTGATCCAGATAATGCAAAATACTCCCATCACCGGCACCAACTTCTAATACTTTCAAAAATGTATGCCCTTTACAAACCTCTATGATATTTTTCGCCTTGTATCTTGCCCCAAGCATTCTCCAGGCTTCATCGTGGCTTTGGTAAAAATTATTATAAGCGGTTTTAACACCTGTATTGATAATGCTTTCAGCTTCCATTAAATATCCAGGCAATTTAAAGGTTTGTAAAAAACAGAGGTTGATTTGCGATAAAAGAACCCTGGCGATATCCCGCTGAAAGACAAATGCCTGAAACCCATTGATAATAAATATGTTATTGCTTCCTTATAATCCTCTCTTTCCGAATCGTCAAGCACTACTACGCCATCCTCGGTTAATGCACTCAAACAATTTTTACAGCAGTTTACCCGGTCACGTCCATCTACAATTATGATATTGTATTTATTGCCTTTTATAACCGGCATCCTGCAGTAGTCTCCCTCATATTTCAGTTTGGCATAAATCATTTCTGAATTTGGCGGTACTGTTTTATTCATTTTATCGAACCAGGCTTTATCATGCTCCACTGAAACTACTTTTCCAGCATACGTTGCATAAAAAAATGTAGAGTTGCCGGAGCCAAACTCAAATACCGAATGGCTTTTTTTTATCCGCTCTTTAATAAAATCAATAAACGAATACGTAACCCATGGAATCGGGTTATCGTCAATATCTACCGGAGCCCTGGTTTTAAAAGCATTCATCCAGCCTATTTCTGCCAAATAACCTTTTACCCCAAAGGATAAAAGAGAACGAAGTTTCCGGGGATTGATTAGGCTTAACGTAGAATAATATTTTTTCACTTGCGTGGGATTTTCTGTATCAGAGATATCAAAAATAAAGATTTAAGCATCAATATGCCCTGTTTACGGGTTGATGAAATAAAAAGCAGAGAAAAAGTAGCAACCGCATAGGCAATAAGCGTTGCGATTGAAGCTCCAACACCGCCATACAGTGGGATAAGCCATATGTTCAGAAAAATATTGACAAGTGCGCCAACGCCTGTACGTATAAACGAAACATAGGTAAAACCTTCTGCTAGCAAATACTGGCTGCTGGCACTTCCAAGAAATACAAATATTCCCGACCAGATATGAATTGACAACATATCCCCTGCTCCCTCAAACCTGTGGCCGTATAAAAGATGGATGATCCTGTCTGCTGTAAAGCTTACTATCACAGCCACCGGCAGGCTGATAGCTACCAGCAAATCATATAAATTTTGCAAGCGCTTTTGATATCGGTGCAAGTCGGTTTTGCGGGCCTGCACTATTGCCGGAAACACAGAAGTAACAATGGCTACCGGGATAAAATACCATGATTCGCTAATTTTGGCGGCTGCACTATATATCCCTACCTGGCCGCTTCCAAGCTGCTTAAGCATTACGGTATCTATTTTCATGTAAACCGATATCATTACGGCTGTAATTATCAATGGCCATGATTGGCTGGTAAGCGAGCGAGCTCTGGCCCAGCTAAACTTCCAGCTTGAAAAATGCAGGTTTTTTCTATGATAGATAATGCTAAGCCCTCCGGCTAATAGTATTGAATCAAGTAGCAGTGCCATTGCAAAATACAGTACGGGCAGCTGAAAATATACCAAAGCTACTTTCACCAGTGATGAAATCACAAGGCACACATTTTGAACCTGAACTACTGGCTTTGAATATACCTGCGATTGAAAATAGGAGTCTATTACATTGAAAGAGCGAAAGAACGATGCTGAAGCCAGCAATGCTATAATTAGCGTTAAAGGAGTACCGGGACTGGGCGAAAGGTTATGATAAATAATATAGATTAGTATGGTAGCAGGAATTATGACCAAGCTGATGCCTATGCGCAACCAGAAGGCCGTGCCTAAAATTTCGTCGCGGTTGGAAGGGTCATGCAGTATTTCTCTAATAATAAAACTCTCCAGGCCTAAAGTGCCCACCGCAGCAATAATAAACGTCAACGCATCCGCAAAGCTTAAATCGCCAAAGAGAGATGGGCCTAAATACCTTGCAATGATAAAGCCTACAAACATGCTCAGCACTTTGCCCATCATCAGCCATACGGTATTTTTTAAATACTTTTCAAATGATTCCTGACCAAATCCCGGTATCGCTGGTATCTTCATCGATGAGATGTTAGATATGAGTGGTTAGATAGGAGAGGCAAGGACAATATTTCGATTTAAAAAAACAAATGTATAAAAATAAAGCCCGGCTAAATGCCGGGCTTATGATGCTAATTTTATTAAATGTGCTCTGAACCTTATTGATTCACAAACTTTTTAGAATTTATTTTACGCTCATTCTCGGTAAGGTAAATCTTGCGCAGGCGCATGCTTTTAGGAGTTATCTCAATATATTCATCAGCCTGGATGTATTCCATAGCTTCTTCCAGAGAAAATTTAATTGCAGGAGCAATACGTACGTTGTCGTCTGTGCCCGAAGCACGCATGTTGGTAAGCGCCTTGCCCTTTACCAGGTTTATCACCAAGTCGTTTTCGCGTATATGTTCGCCTAAAATCTGCCCTTCATACACATCAACGCCCGGATCCACGAAGAAACGGCCCCGATCTTGGAGCTTATCAATGGAATAAGCTGTTGTATTGCCTTTTTCCATAGAAACAAGTACGCCGTTCAACCTACCGGGAATTGAACCTTTCCATGGTTCGTAGGCTTTAAAACGATGCGCCATTATAGCTTCCCCGGCTGTAGCTGTAAGCACATTATTTCTTAAACCAATAATCCCACGTGCCGGTATATCAAATTCCAGATGCTGAAGATCCCCTTTTGGCTCCATGACCAATAAATCGCCTTTGCGCTGTGTTACCAGTTCAATCACCTTACCGGCAACTTCTCCGGGAACATCTACAATAAGCGTTTCAATTGGCTCGCACTTAGCTCCATCAATTTCCTTAATAATTACTTGCGGCTGCCCAACCTGTATTTCGTATCCTTCGCGGCGCATGGTTTCTATCAAAACCGACAAATGAAGAATACCACGTCCGTAAACAAGATAAGCATCTGGCGATTCTGTTTCCAGTACCTTCAATGCCAGGTTTTTCTCCATCTCTTTAAACAGGCGGTCACGCAAATGGCGTGAAGTAACAAACTTTCCTTCTTTGCCAAAAAATGGGGAGTTGTTTATAGTAAACAACATATTCATGGTAGGCTCGTCAATTTTGATAACAGCCAACTGTTCCGGATTTTCAAAATCAGCGATAGTGTCGCCAATATCAAAGCCTTCGATACCTACAACAGCACAGATATCTCCAGAACTTACTTCTGTAACCCTCACTTTCCCTAAGCCTTCAAATGTATACAGCTCTTTAATACGAGATTTTTGGATTTTTCCATCACGCTTTACAAGCGAAACAGGCTGGTTTTCTTTTATTTTGCCCCGGGCAACCCTGCCAATGGCAATTCGCCCAACGAAAGAAGAATAGTCTAATGAGGTAATTTGCATTTGCAAAGTGCCTTCGCTTATTGGCGCTGGAGGTATATTAGCCAGTATGGCATCCATCAACGGGAAAATATCTTCAGTTGGCTTTTGCCAGTCTGTGCTCATCCACCCTTGTTTAGATGAGCCATAAATAACAGGGAAATCTAATTGATCTTCTGTGGCTTCTAAATTAAAGAACAGCTCAAATATTTGTTCATAAACTTCTTCCGGACGGCAGTTTTCTTTATCAACCTTATTTACCACCACAATAGGCTTAAGACCTAAAGCAAGGGCTTTCTGGGTTACAAACCGGGTTTGTGGCATTGCGCCTTCAAAAGCATCGCAAAGCAATAAAACTCCGTCGGCCATTTTCAGCACACGTTCTACCTCTCCTCCAAAATCTGCGTGGCCGGGAGTATCAATAATGTTTATTTTAACATCTTTATATCGTACAGAAACGTTCTTAGAAACAATTGTAATGCCCCTTTCCCGTTCCAAATCGTTGTTATCAAGTATTAAATCGCCTGTTTCCTGATTATCGCGAAAAATGGCGCAACTGTGTAAAATTTTATCAACCAGAGTAGTTTTACCATGGTCTACGTGTGCTATAATAGCTATATTTCTTATTTTTTGCATGTAAAAGATGCTACTGAAAATTTCTGCAAAGGTACGGTTTTAAATTTGCCATTTGCTTAAACTAAAGTGAAAATGCTTTGACACTACATTTTTAATTTTGTTATAACTTTGTTGAATGGGAGTTCAGGAAGTTATTGTAATCTTATTATTTGCAATAGCCCTTTTCTATATTTTAAGAATGTTGTATCACAACCTTCAGCCCAAAAAAGGATGTGGCAGCAGTTGTAAATGCGGGATTGATTTCTCAAATGTGCCTTCGGCAAAAGCTCCGCACTAATTCATATTATCTTCATCCTTAATTGCTTGTTTTGCCTACTATTCTTATTTATGAATAATATGCAAATTTTTCAAACTGCCTCATCCGAACGTTGGCTTAAGTTAAAATGGCTAAGCCGTGCAATATTTGCATGTGTAATTTTTGCTGTAATCTCGGTTATTATTACTATCACTTCACGCCAATATCCCAAGCTTCCAGATCTTAGCAGAGTACCCAGCTTTTCAAAAAAAGATATAGACAAGATTAAAAATTCTACTAAATACAAAGAATTCAAGATACAGAAAGCCCAATTAGTGGCACTTGAGCGTGATAAATTGCAACATAAATTAATACATGTTGGAAACAAGCATCGAATAAATGCCGGCTTCTTTGTTTACTGGGATGCCCAATCACGCACATCTCTTGATGACCATATAAACCAGATGGATATGGTGATCCCCGAATTTTTCTTCCTGAAAAAAGGGGCAGACACTGTATATGCCCAAACAGATACTTCAAATCTTGCTGTGCTAAAATTGGTAAGGCAGCATCATAAAAAGTTGATTGCAACGGTAAAGAACTTTATCGGCAATAATTGGGATGGAAGTGCAGTGCATTATATTATAAGCTCAGAAAAACATAAATCTGCATTTATTGCCAATCTGGTTAAACAGATGCAAAAATATCATATTGATGGCATTAATGTAGATTTTGAGGAACTGGCTGAAAAGACCAACGAGCCTATAACCTTGTTCCAAAAGCAGCTGTACGAGGCTCTGCATAGCAAAGGGTTTATTGTAACCCAAGATGTTACTCCCAATAATGAAGACTATGATATACAGGCTTTAAATCGCTACAACGATTATATTTTCCTTATGGCTTATGATCAGCATACAGAAGAGAGCAATGCCGGTGATATTTCCCATCAAAGATGGGTAGAAGAACAATTAGATAAAATTTGCAGATCCATACCGAGCGAAAAAGTAATATTGGCAATTGCAGGCTATGGGCAGGACTGGCCTGAAAACAATGTAGGCAGCCCGGTAACTTACCAGCAGGCAATCAGCACCGCACAACAAAATCATGCTATAGTTAAGTTTAACCCCGAATCGGCTAATTTGCATTACAGCTATACCGATAACAGGAATTCAAAGCATGAAGTATACTTTACAGATGCTGCAACAAATTTCAATATAATCAGAATGGCAGATGATTGGGAAACTGGTGGCATCGCCCTTTGGCGCCTTGGCTCGGAAGACCCACGCTTATGGAAATTCTTTAGTAAAGACCTTTCGTCTGATTCACTAAAAAAATCAGGGTTCAATGCAAAATTGCTTACTAAAATTGAACTCAACAACCGTATAGATTATTCTGGAGATGGCGAAATCCTTGATCTGATATCATCTCCAAAGGATGGCAAACTAACCGTAAAAATCGATCCGGCCACACAAATGATAGTAGATCAGCAATATATTGAGCTGCCTACTAAATATGTGATCAAAAAATTTGGGCAGTCTGATAAAAAAGTGGTGCTTACTTTTGATGATGGCCCGGATCCCGCCTACACCCCTCAGGTAATGGATATTCTTAAACGTGAACATGTGCCGGCAACTTTTTTTGTAGTGGGCATGATGGCTGAAAGCAATATCCCTATCCTAAAAGAAATATTTGACAGGGGCTACGAAATTGGCAATCACACCTTTTTCCATCCAGATCTATCTACAGTGAGCAGCGCAAGGGTTTTATTTGAACTAAATGCTACGCGTAAACTTATTGAGTGCATTACCGGACGAAGCACAATTCTTTTCAGGGCGCCCTTCAATGCAGATGCCGAACCACAAACAGTAGCTGAAGTACTGCCAGTAGCACAAAGTCGGAGGGAAAGCTATATAAATGTAGGAGAATCTATTGACCCCAGAGATTGGGAACCGAATGTTACAGCCGATAGCATAGTTGCACGTGTTATTGCTCAAAAAGACTTGGGAAGCATAGTGCTTTTGCATGATGCAGGAGGCAATCGTTCTGCCACAATTGCGGCTTTGCCACGCATAATTGAATATTATAAAAAACATGGCTATCAATTTACTACAGTATCAAATATACTGGGCAAAACAAAGGCAGAAATTATGCCTGCCATTGTTGATGATGCTGACTCTGGCCTTACCGGAAGTGCCGACAGGTTTTTTATAGAAACACTTTTTTACTCCAACAAAGTATTATATTACATATTTATAATAGCTATTGGCCTGGCTTTCCTGCGTATTTGCTTTATAACAAAACTGGCTCTAAAAAACTGTAAATTAGAAACCCATAACCCGGAAAAAGCTGCTGCATTACCTCCAGTAAGTATAATAATCCCCGCTTTTAACGAAGAAGTTACTGCCGTAAAAACCATTGAAAACCTTCTCAAGCTAAACTATCCTCAATTTGAACTTTTATTTATAGACGATGGCTCAACAGACAATACTTTTGCTCGTGTAAATGCAGCGTTTGAGGGCAATAAAAAAGTTAAAATATTTTCCAAGCCCAATGGGGGCAAAGCTTCGGCTCTTAATTATGGTTTATTGCAATCCTCGCATGATCATGTAATATGTATAGATGCTGATACGCATTTGCACCCAAATGCTGTAACACACTTGATGGCTTGTTTTGTGAATGATAAAATAGCCGCAGTAGCCGGAACAGTTAAAGTTGGCAATGAGGGCAATATATTAACAAAATGGCAATCTATTGAATATATAACCAGCCAGAATATGGATCGCAGGGCTTTTGATCTGCTAAATACCATTACTGTTGTTCCAGGCGCAATAGGCGCTTTCAGTAAGGAAGCAATTAACATAGCAGGTGGATTTACAAACGATACCTTGGCAGAAGATTGCGACTTGACAATGCGAATACTGAAGGCAGGCTATGTAGTGAAAAATTGTGCAAAAGCTATTGCCTACACAGAAGCACCTGAATCATTGTCTATGTTACTGAAGCAGCGCTTTCGCTGGAGCTTTGGTGTGATGCAAAGTTTTTACAAAAACCGCAATGCGCTATTCAATAAAAAATACAAGTATTTCGGGATGATTGGAATGCCAAACATTCTGATTTTTCAGATTATACTTCCTTTATTTGCGCCCTTAGCCGATTTATTTATGCTCATTGCGCTAATGAGCGGAGTGTTCAACCTTTTTAATTCGGGCAATATAAATTTAGAGAGCCTTAGCAGCACATTTTCCATCAGTACCAGCTTGGGGCAGGTTTTGATTTATTATATAGCTTTCATTGTAATTGATACCGCATTTGCCCTATTAGCCTTTACTATTGAAGGAGAAAAATACAATAAGCTTGTTTACCTGATACCTCAGCGCTTTATTTGGAGGCAATTGATGTATTATGTGCTTTTTAAATCAATACGGAAAGCGCTTAAAGGCGAATTGAATGGTTGGGGAGTTCTTAAAAGGAATGGCACAGTAAGGGATATAGCTATTGGGTAGCGGCTTGATTTATTAGGCAAACCGCATAGGCTACAACACCTTCCTGCCGCCCAATAAACCCCATTTTTTCATTTGTAGTAGCTTTTATTGAAATATCTTCTATTTTAATTTCCGCTGCCTGCGCAATATTAAATTTCATTTGTTCTGTATGTGGATTAATTTGGGGCTCTTCCAGGCAAATCATTGAATCTATGTTGCCTATTTGCCACCCTTTATCAGCTAATAATTTAACACATTCTTTTAATAATACCAAACTGCTTATGCCTTTCCAGCGATCATCGGTATTGGAGAACTGGTGGCCAATATCACGTAAGTTAGCTGATCCAAGCAATGCATCGCAAATAGCATGGACCAATACATCAGCATCAGAGTGGCCAAAAGCGCCAGAATGATGATCGAGGTTTACTCCCCCCACAATAAATGGATGGCCATATTTTAGCTGATGTACATCAAACCCAAAACCTACCCTTATTTTCATAACGTTTATTCTCCCAAATTAAATACAAGGGAAAATCTAAGCGTATTGGCTAAAGGGCTTTTTTGCTGGCTTGCAAGCAAGTACGCAAAATCAAGATTAAACACATTGTATTTTAGCCCAGCGCCAAGAGTAAAATACTGGCGGTCGCCCTTGCTTGGGCTTTCATAAAAATAACCTGCCCGTAGCGCAAACTGCCTGTTGTACCAGTACTCAGTACCTGCCGAGTAGCTTATCTCCTGCAGTTCTTCTTTAAAACCTCCGGGAGCATCGCCAAATGACCCAAATATCCCTGCCGGAACAGAGAGGTTAGATGGATCTCGGCCTGAAATAATATATGACTGGCCATTTGCATTCAAGCCATATATTGGCGGAGATGGAACCAATAGCTTGTTGATGTCTAGAGCGAACGTGAACTCATTTAGATTATTTAACAGGGTTAGTGCCCCACCTAATTTCATATTAGTAGGCAAACAAACTTTACGCCCGCCTTCTACATAACTTATCTTATTCCCGATATTAGAAATATTTAAGCCAGCAGATAAACGTGCATCACTGCCAAAAAGCTGGGTTTCATTTTTATAATATGCAGATGCATCTGCTGCAAGGGCCGTGCCTGGCCGGGTACCCTGGCCGCTAGTAAACTGGCCGTTCACCAAATTTGAATAGATAAAGCGTGCTGCTATGCCCAAAGAAAAGTTGTCGCCAAATTTTCTTGCTACTCCACCATCAATCGCAAATTCACTGGGGCTGTATGTTCCGGTATTTGTTCCCTGAAAATCAGTAAGCTGTATTTGGCCCAAAGAAAAATATCGTAAAGAACCAGCAATTGTAGTTCTTTCATCTACCTTATGATAAGCAGATAAGTAAGACAAACTAATATCGGGAACTAATTTCTGAAGCCAGGGGCTATAGGATAATGATAGCCCTGTCTTATTATCAACAAATGCTAGTTTGGCAGGGTTCCAATGCATTGAATTTGCATCTGAAGACAAAGCCACGCCAACGTCGCCCATGGAGCCCGACCGCGCATCAGGAGCAATAAGCAAAAAAGGAACTCCGGTATTTATTACCCTGGAGCCATCTCTGCCATCAGTTGTAGTTTCTGTGCCTCCAACCTGACCCTCAACCGTACAGCTTAAAAAGCTACAAAGAGCAGTTAGCAATAGTAAAACAGGCACCTTAAAAGTCATATTTTGTTTGTGTAAAGCCAAATTTAAATAACCTATTTAGTGTTGCAAAAGTATGCGATAATAATATGTATTGCATCACGTTTGAATGGTTTAATTTAATAAAAAACCCTGTAACTTATTATATGGTTTTCCGTATGATCACATCAATATAAAGTTCATATTAAAAGACGTTTAGCAATACATTGCCAATATTAATTGAATTTCGTAATTTAGCACATTAACGCTCACTTATAAATGAAAAAATCATTATCACTGCTTGCTTTAACCCTTCTGCTCATAAGTGCTCTATTTAGTGCTTGTTCGAAGGGCGGGGCGGCTAAAAGCTCTAAAACAGGGTGGAAATACAACGATAAGTACAATGGCGGTTTTCAGGTTAGCAAGAAAGTTAAACCTGGGCCTGGTCCAGGGCTTATTGCAATAGAAGGGGGCACCTTTGCTTTAGGTGGCAGCTTAAACCAAGATTTGGCCTACGAATATGATAATTTGAAAAGAAGGGTCACTGTTCCATCTTTCTACATGGATGAAACCGAGGTGGCTAACGTAGACTGGCTAGAATACCTGTATTGGATTAGGCGCACTTTCCCCACAGATAGAGAATATTATTATAACGCCCTGCCTGATACACTTGTGTGGAGGCAGCCATTATCTTATAATGAACCATATGTAAATAATTATCTGCGCCATCCCGCTTTTCAGGATTATCCTGTTGTGGGAATAACCTGGGAACAAGCAAATGATTATGCTGAATGGCGCACAGACCGTGTAAATGAACAGATTTTACGCGATAAAGGCTACATGGCTACCTACAAAGATTTAGCAGGAGGAGGAAAAGGGAAGGCTGGTGCCGCCACTACTACTACCGCTGGTGCTGATTCTGAACCTTTTAACACTGATATTTATTTGAACGGGCAATATACCGGTCCTAGTGCTGAAGGGAAAAAGATGCCAAAAGACTTAAGTCCTAGCGCAACTGCGAGCACCAGCACTACCGGGGCTAAAACCAAAGGCCCTGTAAGGCCTATACGTTTAGAAGATGGGGTTTTAAAGCAACCGTATCGTTTGCCCACAGAAGCGGAATGGGAATATGCTGCACTTGCATTAGC
Source organism: Pedobacter sp. (assembly GCA_043758305.1). Taxonomy (GTDB): domain Bacteria; phylum Bacteroidota; class Bacteroidia; order Sphingobacteriales; family Sphingobacteriaceae; genus JAQSWM01. Next base: position 29,968 of record JAYVNR010000109.1, read on the forward strand.
AGGAAATAATGAATATGAAAATATTACTGATGGTAAAATTTACCCTTGGAATGGTTTAGGCGTACGCTCTCCAAAAAAGAAAACTCAGGGAATGATTTTAGCTAACTTTAAGCGGGGGGAGGGTGATAACATGGGTACTGGTGGTTATTTAAATGATAAAGCGGATATAACTGCTCCCGTAAATTCTTATTTGCCAAACGATTTTGGATTGTATAATATGGCAGGAAACGTTAACGAATGGGTGGCTGACACTTACCGTAAATTATCTTTTGAGGATTTTGAGGACTTTAGCCCATTCCGGGGCAATGAGTATGTAAATAAAGAAGTGAAAGACCGGACTACAGGACAGTACACCAAAGACAAATACGGCCGTCCGGTTAAAATTTCTGCTAAATCAGGCAAGAAACAGAAATGGAGCGACATTGATTCTACTTCTACAGCAGCCAAGGCTAGCGCTCCTGGTTCGTCGATTGCGGGAAAACCTTACAACCCTGATTTCCGTGGTGAAAAAGATACTGTTAATACATCTTTATATGGAGTAACTACTTTAGTTAATGACAGATCAAAGGTTTATAAAGGTGGGTCCTGGAATGATAGAGCTTATTGGTTAAACCCTGCAACCCGTAGGTTTATGCAGCAGGATGAAACAAGTGCAGAAATGGGTTTCCGATGTGCAATGAGCATGGTTGGTGCTCCTGAGATTATTAGCAAAGGCAAGCCACAGTTTAAACAGCCAAAATCTAAAGCCCCAAGCAGCATAAAAACTCCGTCTGTTAAATAAAAATAGTGATCATTAAAAAGCCGTATCTGTTGAAACAGATACGGCTTTTTAGTTTTTATGCATTTTATTCAAATATTATTATCGGCTGATTTTTTTCCACCTTATCTCCGGATTGCGCTTTTATAGATTTAACTGTGGCATCTCCTGGTGATTTGATGATATTTTCCATTTTCATTGCCTCCAGAATAAATAAGCTATCTCCCTTTTTAAGTATATCTCCTTCGTTAACAAGAATTTTTAACACTAATCCTGGCATGGGAGCTTTTATATCGTTCACCTTGTTCTTGTCGATATTATCCATGCCGAGCTGATGCAATAACTCATCGTATTTATCTTTAATTTCTACCCGATAAATATTCCCATTAATTTTAACCAGGCAGTATTTGTCAGCTTTGTTAACTTCAATGATATCTGCGAGAAAGGACTTATTGTTATAAAGAATATGGAAAACATTGTTATCTACTGCTATTAAATCTATTGCAACAGTAGCACCATCAATACTTAGCACATTTTTAGCAAGTGCAATGTTATACTTAAATGTAGCATTTACAGAAGCGTTATACATCATTGGGTCAATGCGTATTGGATAATATTAGCTCCCATTTTCAGGGCTTTTAAACGAGTTTCTTCTGTATCTTCTGGATACGTCCCTAAATCCTCCCATCCATTCCCTAAATCACACTCATAGGTATAATAGCAAACTACCCTGCCTTTATAAATTATGCCAAAACCTTGGGGCCTTTTGCCATCGTGCTCATGAATTTTAGGCAATCCATTAAATTTGTATTTCTGATTATAAATTGGATGATCTGGTGGCAGTTCAACGAAATCTAGATCAGGGAAAACCTTTTTCATCTGTGGGCGTATGAATTTGTCAAGGCCATAATTATCATCTATATGAAGGAATCCCCCACCAGTAAGGTATTTGCGCAGGTTGGCAGCTTCCTGGTCAGTGAAAACCACGTTGCCATGACCAGTTATAAATACGTAGGGATAATTAAAAATATCTGAACTGCCAGCTTCAACAACTGCATCTTCTACATCGAAGTTTGTCAACAGATTTTTGTTGCAAAAGTTTATAAGATTAGGGAGGGCTGTTCTATCTCCATACCAATCGCCGCCGCCATTATATTTCATCTTAGACATTTTATAAGATGGTGGAGCGAATCCGGCAAATAAAACAATTAATAAAATGCAAGCAGTACGTATCATCATCTGTTTAAAAAATTTACTTCAAAACATGCCTGCAACGCAGCAGTTTCGGTTCTTAATCTGCTTAGGCCTAATGATATGGGCACAAATCCGTGTTCTGCAGATTTATCAATTTCAGTTGGGCTAAAGTCACCTTCTGGCCCAATTAAAATTAAATAAGAGCCATTAGGCTTTAATATTTCTTTTAATTCATGTTTAGGCGTTGCTGCACAATGAGCTATAAATTTCTGGCCATTAAAGGGCATTTCAATTATGGCTTTAAACCTTTGTATTTCATTAAGCCTGGGAAGGTATGCCTTTATTGATTGCTTAATAGCCGAAGCAATCACCTTATTTAAACGTTCAATTTTAATTTCCTTCCGCTCTGAAAAATCACAAAGGACAGGCGTAATTTCATCAATCCCAATTTCTGTAGCCTTTTCTAAAAACCATTCTGTACGCTCAATATTTTTAGTTGGGGCAACAGCAATATGAAGATGGTGGTTCCTCTTGCCAAAAGCTGCCCTTAAATTTAAGATTTTTAATTCTGTGCGTTTAGGGTTGGATGTAACAATTTCAGCATCATAGAATCCCCCACGGCCATCAACCAGGTTAATTTTATCGCCCACCTGTAAACGCAATACTTTAATGCAATGATTGCTTTCTTCTTCGCTTAAGAAATGGAATTCAGTTGACTTTTCAAGAAAGGGATCATAAAAAATATGCATACATTTTTTCTAATGTATATCAATAGCATCTTCTTTATTTATGGCTAACTCCAGTTTTACAGATTCTATATTCTGTTCCGTTTTTTTAAGAATTGTAAATACATACCCATAAAAATCTTTGTTATCTCCTACCTCTGGTATTTTCCCAAAAAGGTCGCTTACCAGCCCAGAAACAGTATCGTAATCTCCATCTTCAGGCAAATCATGAGGGAGGAACCCATTTACATCGTATATGCTTGCAGCTGCATTGACTACAAACTCATGTTCAGATACTTTTTCAACTATCGGCTTTTCTTCATCATATTCATCCTGTATTTCGCCCACAATTTCTTCAACAATATCTTCCAGCGTAACCATTCCGGCAGTACCGCCGAACTCATCAAGCACAATAGCAATTTGTATCCGCTTTGCCTGAAGTTCATTAAGAAGATCGTTTATTTTTTTTGTTTCAGGTATAAAATAAGGTTTTCTTATAATGTCTCTGACAATTAACTCTTTATTGGCAACCAGAAGAGGCAAAATATCTTTAGCATGCACTATGCCCACAATTTTATCTATTGTTTCATCATATACAGGTACTCGAGAATACCCTTCTTTTATTAAAATATCTAAAACTTCTGCTTGCGAAGTATTTAATTCTATACCTGAAATTTTGGTGCGGGGCACCATTACATTTTTAACAACCCGCTCGTTAAAATCAAATACATTTTTAATTAGCTCATGCTCTGTGGTATCAAGCGCTCCGCTTTCCTTGCCCTGATCTAGCAAATACTGCAATTCTTCTGAGCTATGATGTGCCTCATGCCCATCCATAGTTTTAATGCCAAAAAGCTTTAATACCATATTGGCCAGCTTGTTGAGAGTCCAAATTATGGGCCGAAAGATGATATAAAAAAATTGCAAGGGAAGTGAAATGCCCATGGTAACATTTACTGGCCTTTGTATAGCTAACGATTTTGGAGCTAATTCTCCAAATACAATATGCAGGATAGTTATTATGGAAAAGGCTATAATAACGGCTATTGTTGATGCAGCAGATTGAGCAACATCAATATTCAATAAGTCAAAGAAATTGTAAACAACCTTGGTCATCACTTCCTCACCTACCCAGCCTAGCCCCAGCGATGCCAATGTAATGCCTAATTGTGTTGCCGCAAGGTATCCATCAAGATGATGGGTAATATGTTTTGCAACCTTAGCAACCCGGCTACCCGATTTTGCTTTTATTTCTATTTGCGATGCCCGAACTTTAACTATGGCAAATTCTGCTGCAACAAAAAAACCGTTCAGGAATACCAGGAAAAATGTAATAAATAACTGGAAACCCATAGTTTATTTTATTGGGTAACAAAAGTTGACTGGTATAGTTCAATACTTTCGGCAATTACTTTATAAGCATAGCGTTTGCCCATTAAATGTTCGATAGTTACATTTTTATGTTCCAATGCTTTATAATCCTGAAAGAAGCGAACTATTTCTTTCATAGTATGTGGGGGAAGCTCATTAAGATCATCTATGTAGTTAACAGACATATCATTTTTAGCTACCGCGATAATTTTATCGTCCTGTTCGCCATTATCTACCATGTGCATAACCCCTACAACTTTCGCCTCTACAAGCGATAAAGGATATACATCTACCGAACATAATACCAGTATATCAAGCGGATCGTGATCGTCGCAATATGTTTGTGGAATAAAGCCATAGTTTGCCGGGTACATTACGGACGAAAAAAGCACGCGATCTAACCTCAGCAATCCCGAGTCTTTGTCTATTTCATATTTTGCTTTTGATCCTTTTGGGATTTCTATTATCGCATTAACTATGGTAGGAAGGTCCTCGCCGGGAGATATTGTATGCCAGGGATGATTTTGGTTCATTTTTTAATTCTTATTTTAACAATATTATCATCGGTAGATACAACTCGCCTAAAATATGCCCATATAAGCGGTATTGTAGTAAAAGCTATAAAGGCGAGGATTATATATAAAAGATAATGATCAATTTCCTTTTCAAACTTTTTGCCTAAAAAATATCCCAGTAAAGTTAAGGATGAAATCCATAGCACTGCACCGGCAATGTTGTAAATAGCAAATTTTTTAACATCCAGTTCTACTATACCTGCCAATATAGGTGCAAAAGTTCGTACTATAGGGATAAACCTTCCCATTATTAATGCAAAAGCTCCTTGTTTTTTGTAATAGTTCTCTGCCGATAGCAGGTACTTTTGTTTAAAGAAAAATGTATCTTTTCGTTGGTAAAGCATTGGGCCGGTCCTGCGCCCAAACCAATACCCTACAAAATTGCCACATACAGCAGCAGCTATTAAACCTATAATGAGCTCTATTATAGATACATCAAGCTTGTTTGTGGCCACAAACATCCCAGCTAAAAACAGCAGATAATCTCCTGGAAGAAAAAAACCGAAAAACAGACCGGTTTCGGCAAAAACCACAAATAGAAGAAGATAGAAACCCCCTTCTCTAAGCAACCTTTCGGGGTCTATGAATTGATGGAGCTGGCTCCAGATATCTTGCATGGAATGAATATGCGTAAATCTACGAATATTTGAAGAAATAATTTTTAAGGCATCAGTTAAAGGTATTGGTTACCAGCTCCGGATAAATCCCAATTAAAATAGTGGCAATAACAGTTAAAGCAAGCACTAACTTAAACAGAGGGGGCACAACAAGCTCAATCTGTTCATTATCTTTAAAATACATTGCTATTATTGCTCTAAAATAATAAGCTACCCCAATTGCGGCGTTAATTACCGCAAGGGCTACTAACCAAATATGATTCTGATCAATTGCATTGCTAAACATAACAAATTTGCCAATAAAGCCAGCAGTAAGTGGAATACCGGCAAGAGATAGCATTGCAATAGTTATTGAGAAGGCCAGGTATGGATTCTTCTTCGCTAATCCATTAAAGCTTTCGAAAGAATCTGAGCCGGTTTGGCTTTGCAACAGAATCAAAGCAGCAAAAGCAATAAGAGAAGATGATGAATAAGCAATGGCATAAATAAAAACTCCATAATTAGATTGGGCTCCTAAAGCAACTATAGCAAAAAGCATATAGCCTGCGTGCGAAATGCTGGAATAGGCAAGCATCCTTTTAAAACTGGTTTGATAAAGGGCGGTAATATTGCCAACAAATAGTGTTAGTATAGTTACAACAAGCAATACGGGCATCCAAAAAAACTGCAGTGGGTAAAAGCAGGTAGAGAACAGGCGCAAAAAAACTGCAAAACCGCCGATCTTAACCACAGTGCTCATGAATAAAGTGATAAGTGTTGGAGAGCCTTCATAAACATCTGGAGCCCAAAAGTGAAAAGGAGCAACTCCCACTTTAAAACATAAGCCGATAGACATTAATATTATTCCTCCATAAAACAATGGAGATATTGTATGCAAATTGGTTTTAGCCCCGTTTACATAATCGCTAATCATATCCAGGTCGAAAGAACCGGTAGATCCATAAATAAGAGTAATGCCAAACAATAAAAACCCAGTTGAAAAAGCTCCCATAAGGAAATATTTCAGGGCCGCTTCGTTGGAGGCAAAATCCCGTTTTTTTATGCCTGCAAGAATATATAAGCTAACAGACATGATTTCTATGCCAATAAAAAGCATTGTTAAGTTATGATATGATGCCATAACTATTATGCCTGCAAGGGAAAATAATATTATGGTGTAGTACTCGGCTACATGCTCGCTAATTTTTTCAAAATACCCTTTAGATAGCAGCATGATAAGCATAGTAGTAGCGATTGCAATTGCAGAAAAAGCTACCGCAAAGTTATCGAACACCATCATACCATGATAAATAGGCGCAAAGCCACTGTTCCATTCTGCTACAGTAAGGCCAAATGCAACCAATAAGCCCGCAAGCACTACTGGCAGGATAAATTTATTGGCTTTATACAAGCCCATATAAAGAACAAGTACAGCTAAAACAGATATGGTTATTAAAGAATTCATTTGTTACTATAAGCAATTAAAGGCATCTTCTCCTTTAATATTTAAATTTAACCAGCTCAATTAAATGATTTACTGACGCTTCTGAAAGGTGCAATATGCAATTTGGGCAAATACCTATAGCTATTGTAAAAAATCCAATTATCGCTAGTACTCCATATTCAATACCGGAGACATCAGAAAAAATCAACGTGTTTCCTTCTACATTGCCCAACATTGATTTTTGATACATGCGCAACATATATACAGCTCCAAATATTATACTCAAGCCCGCAAGGCCTACAAGATAAAGGTTATATGCAGTAGATATCCCCAAAAGAAGCAAAAACTCGCCAATAAACCCGTTAGTTAGCGGTAGCCCAATAGAGCCCAATAAGATTATAAAAAAGAGTATAGCGAATTTAGGAGCATATTTAGCAATGCCTCCCATTTGGCCAATGTCCCTATGCCCTAGCCTTCTGCTGAAAATATCTACAACAAAGAACATTCCCACTGCATCAAGGCCATGATTCAGCATCTGGAGCATAGCTCCCTGAACTGATTGTACGTTCCACGCAAAAATACCTGCTGCAATAAGCCCCACATGAGCAATGGAAGAATATGCGATCAACCTTTTGATATCCTTTTGGGTAAAGGCGATAATAGAGGCATATACAACCCCAATAATAGAAAGCACCAAGGCGGTTTCTCCCCAGCGAATGAACCCTAATGGAGATATTGGTATAAGCCACCGGATTGTTCCATAAATGCCCATTTTAAGCATGATGCCCGAAAGCAACATTGTGCCGGTAGTGGGGGCTTCTGTATATGTGTCTGGTTGCCAGGTATGAAAAGGGAAAACAGGCATTTTTATAGCAAAGGCTAAAAAGAAAGCTATAAATATCCAGCTCTGGCTAGCATCATCTAACCGTAAATTATAAAATGCGTCAATATCAAAAGTTTTTCCAGGAGTTTGGGCATGCAAATAGATTATGGCTATAAGCATTATCAAGCTGCCAAACATAGTATATATAAAAAACTTCAAGGTTACACGGATTCGGTTCTCGCCGCCCCACAAACCGCAAATAAAATAAATTGGTATAAGTGCTGCTTCCCAGCCAACATAAAAAAGAAATGCATCTTTAGCAGTGAATACTACCAATAAACCAGCCTGCATAAATAATATAAGGCTATAAAAAGCACCCGGGTTTTTGTAATTATGCTTAAAGCTTGCGAGGATGATTAAAGGCAACAGGCCATTAGTAAGCAATACAAATGGAAGGCTTATACCATCTATGCCCAATTTAAAATTTATCCCCATTGAGTACATCCAGGAATAATTTACCACAAACTGGCTGCTGGCATCGGGCACAAATTTAACCAGCATATAGCCTGTTACTGCTAACGTAGCAAGCGAAAAAACTAAAGCAATGACTCTAAAATAATCAGGGCTAACCAATGCAGTTGCAGTATTTTTCTTGGATAATACTAATGTTGCAAGGCTGCCAAGCAAAGGAATAAGCAATAAGAGTAAAGATAATTCCATTATCAGGTTATATGCGCAGAATTAGATTTTATAAAAGCTATAGGCCAACATGGCAATTATGCCAATAACCATCATAAAAATATAAAAGCCTGTATTGCCGCTTTGCAGTAGCCTCATACTTTTACTCATTTCTGTGGCACTGCCACCAAGACCGTTTACCAAGCCATCAATGCCAGCTTTATCGACTATTTTATAGAAAAACTTAGACAAAATATCTAAGGGTGTGCGTACCATGGCATCATAAATCTCATCAAGATAATATTTATTGTAGGATAGTTTGGCGATCAAACTGCGCTCAGCAGGTTCAAAAGTTGGCACATGCTTATTTTTGGCATATCGGATGTATGCTGCCAAGGCTGCAAGCAAAGCTCCCATTACAGAAACTCCCATTAAAATATACTCTGTTGTTGTGCTTAAAATTATTTCTGATTTGGCAGGAGAAGCCGAGAATATTGGCGACAAAAAACCTGACAGCCAATGATGCCCGCCTAAAACTCCGGGCACTCCAATAAAACCTCCAATAATAGATAGCATTGCCAATATAATTAAAGGCGCTGTCATTGATAAGGGCGATTCATGAAGATGGTGTTCCTGCTCTGAAGATCCACGGAAGCTGCCGGAGAAAGTAAGGAAAAACATACGGAACATGTAGAATGCTGTAAACATAGAAGTTAATATCCCAACAGCCCAAAACCCTTTATTATATTCAAAGGTATGTGCCAATATTTCATCTTTGGAAAAGAAGCCTGAAAATGGGGGAATCCCTGAAATGGCAATTGTGCCAATCAGCATGGTAACAAACGTAACCGGAAGTTTTTTTCTAAGCCCGCCCATATTGCGCATATCCTGTTCATTGCTAACCGCATGTATTACCGAACCAGCTCCCAAAAATAATAAGGCCTTAAAAAATGCATGGGTAATAACATGAAAAAATCCGCCGGTGTAAGCTCCTACCCCTAAGCCAAGGAACATATAGCCAAGCTGAGAAACTGTTGAATACGCCAGTACTTTTTTAATGTCAGTTTGCGAGATTGCAATTGTAGCTGCCAGAAAGGCTGTAGAAAGGCCAATTACAGCAATAATATCTAAGGTATATGGAGCAAGGCTAAACAAAATATTAGACCGCACAATCATGTATATTCCGGCTGTTACCATGGTTGCGGCATGTATCAATGCAGAAACAGGAGTTGGGCCGGCCATTGCATCGGGCAACCATGTAAATAATGGGATTTGGGCAGATTTTCCTGTGGCACCAATAAACAGCAATATGGTAATAAGCGTAAGCATTGATGGAGATATGCCCGAGCCTGCCACTTTAGGAAATATCGCTGAGAATTCTACACTTCCAAAACTTGCAAAAATAAGGAAAACGCCTAATAGGAATCCAAGATCACCAATGCGGTTCATCACAAATGCTTTTTTGGCAGCACTTGCGTACGAGACGTTTGTATACCAGAAGCCAATAAGCAGGTATGAGCACAAGCCTACGCCTTCCCAACCAATAAACATAACGATGTAATTGGATCCTAAAACCAGCAGAAGCATGAAAAAAACAAACAGATTCAAGTAAGAAAAGAACTTATTAAAGCCTGCATCATGATGCATGTAGCCAATAGAATATACATGAATTAAAAACCCTATCCCTGTAATTATAAGCAGCATCAGTGAACTAAGGGGATCAACCTGAAAAGAGAAAGGTATTGACAAACGCCCAACGCTTATCCAGTCAAAAAGAGGGACAGTTACAGATTTGGCTTCCGAAGCATTAAGTTCAGCGAAAATGGCAATGCTTAAAGCAAATGATATTAAAACTGCTCCAGAACCAATAAACCCGACAATCCCTTTTGGCAATATATTTCTGCCCAAACCAATAATCAGGAATCCGGCAAGAGGCAATAAAGGGACTAACCAAACTAAATTTATCATTTTAACACATTATAACCCGCTTATTTCGGGTTTACCATTTTAGCTTATTCAGCACATTAATATCCAATGAATTTGTATTTCTATAAATCATTACAATGATTGCCAAACCAACTGCTACCTCTGCAGCAGCCAGCGCCATAATAAAAAATACAAATACTTGCCCAGATGCATCGCCACTATAAGCAGAAAAGGCCGTAAGCAACAAATTAACAGCATTGAGCATAAGCTCTACCGACATAAAAATCACGATAGCATTTCTGCGAGTAAGCACTCCCACCACACCAATGCAAAATATTACAGAGCTTAAGAGTATGTAGTGGTCCAGCGGCACACCCTGAATTGTCCTTACAATGTTTTCCATTACAATATCTCTCTAGTTTCGCGTTTAGCCAATAAAACTGCTCCTACCATTGCCGATAGCAGCAAGATGGACGATACTTCAAATGGCAATAAAAATTCTGTGAACAATACCTTGCCCAAATATTTTACAGTACCTAGATCCAGGTTTTGTACTACTTCCTGATGGTTAGAGCCATTTACTGACATAATAGACCCAGCTGCTTTAAAAGATCCCATAAGGGTGACCAACAAGCACATACCTGCAATAATACCTGCAAGTTTAGCAAACAATGGCTTTAATGGTTCAGAGTCTTCATTAAGATTGAGCAGCATAAGAACAAATAGGAACAAAACCATTATTGCGCCCATATAAACTATAAAATTTACTATCGCCAGGAACTGTGCGTTTAGCAGAATATAATGGATTGTGAAGGTGAAAAAAGTTATAATAAGGTATATAACGCTATGTACCGGATTTTTGGCAAAAATCACCATGAGCGAAAAAAATACAGAAAGGAATGCAATGAAATAAAATACAGAAATATTCATTATTGTATTTTTAGCTTATGCGCCCAGTTTTGCGTAGGCGGGGCAAAGGTATAATTTTTATGCTTGTAGTGGGGCTTCAACTAACTTGTCTTTGCCATAAATAAAATCTTTTCTCAAATAATCGGCCGGCACAATTGGGCCATCTAAATAAATGGCTTCCTTTGGGCAAGCCTCTTCACATAATCCACAGAAAATGCACCTCAACATATTTATCTCGTAAACTGCTGCATATTTCTCTTCACGATAAAGCTGCTCTTCGCCTTTTTTGCGCTCTGCGGATATCATGATAATAGCTTCTGCCGGACAAGATAATGCACATAAACCACAGGCGGTACAGCGCTCTCTTCCTTGCTCATCACGTTTTAAGGAATGCATCCCTCTCCAGTTCTCAGAAAATTCACGTTGTACTTCAGGATAGAAGATTGTTTCTTTTTTCTTGAACATGTGCATGAAAGTAATAGCCATCCCTTTTAAAATTGCGGGAAGGTACATGCGTTCCATAAAGCTGAGCGGCGGCTGTTCTAAAACTTTCTTTTTATTGCTTAATGATTCCATTATTTAATCTTCAATCTGCTGATATTAAAATATCGATGTAGAATTCTCCAACATATCCTTAACAGTGATCCACACTCCGGTAAGCACAATATTTGCTATAGCCAGCGGAATCAAAACTTTCCACCCCAAATTCATCAGCTGGTCATATCGAAAGCGGGGGATCGTCCAGCGAACCCACATGAAAAAGAAGATGAAGAAAAATATTTTCAACAGCAACACTACAACTCCAATCAATGGTCCCCAAAGCGGGCCTAATATGCTGTTGACCCAGTCCATGCCAGGATAATTATACCCCCCGAAATACAGCGTTGCCATTACTGCCGACGATACAAACATGTTGATGTATTCGGCAAAAAGGTAAAAACCTAATTTCATAGATGAATATTCAGTATGATACCCTCCTACCAATTCGGTTTCACATTCCGGAAGATCGAAAGGTGTACGGTTCGTTTCCGCGAAAGCACATACCAGAAAAATTAAAAACCCTAAAGGCTGCTGAAATGCATACCATGTAAACCAGCCGTGTGACCAAAAACCATGTTGCTGTTCTGTAATAACCCTTAGCGACAATGAACCTGTAACCATTAAAAATGCTATAATGGATAGTCCCATAGCAATTTCGTAGCTGATGTTCTGCGAAGCGGCACGGATAGCGCCCATTAAGGAAAATTTATTGTTAGAAGCCCAGCCACCTATCATAATCCCATAAACTCCCAGGGAAACTACCCCAAAAATGTATAAGATACCTACATTAATATCTGTTACCTGGAGATCTACTGTCCTGCCAAGTAATTGAATATTAGTGCCCCATGGAATAACGGCGCTGCCAATACAGGCTGTGAGTATAGCCAGTGAAGGCCCTGCGATAAAGAGAAATTTGCTGGCCTGTGCCGGGATGATCTCCTCTTTTAAAAACATTTTTATTCCGTCTGCCAATGGCTGGAACATCCCACCCCAACCAGCTCTGTTTGGGCCAACCCGATCCTGTAGATATCCTGCAATTTTACGCTCTGCCAAAGTGGAGTACATGGCAACAAGCAGGCTCACGGCAAAAATGACCGTGATGAGAATAAATTTTTCTATTACTAATGCTAAATCCATTAAAACTTGGTTGCTCTTTCGAATTGATCTTTATTGGCCTCCCGCAATTCCAGGTTTTTATTTATTACCGGAAGCGGTTTCATTTCATAATGATTAGAGGAGATAACAGATTGGTTTGAAATGTGCCTTGGCCCTTCTATTACCCAGTCTGATGTGTTTTTGGTCTCAAAGCGGCAGGTATTGCAAATAAAATCCTGCACTTCTCCATATACATCTTTGCGCCCGGTAACACGCAATACATCTTCTCCTTTATACCATAAGGTTACTTTACCTGTGCAGGTTGGGCAATCGCGATGTGCCTCAACAGGTTTGGTGAACCAAACACGATTCTTGAACCGGAAGGTGCGGTCTGTAAGAGCGCCAACGGGGCACACATCTATCACATTACCTGAAAAGTCATTATCAATCGCTTTTTCAATATATGTCGATATTTCCGAAGCATCTCCACGTCCTAAAATACCGTGCTCACGGTGGTTGGTTATCTGGTCTGCAACAAAAACACAACGGTAGCATAAAATACAGCGTGTCATATGAAGCTGGATTTTATCGCCAATATCTATGCGTTCAAAAGTACGGCGCTCAAATTCATAACGGGTAGCTTCAGAGCCATGCTCATAGCCTAAATCCTGCAAATGGCATTCACCGGCCTGATCGCAGATGGGGCAATCTAGCGGATGGTTTATTAACAACATTTCAACCACGCCTTTGCGTGCTTCAACAACTTCGGCCGAAGTGATATTTTCTACTTCCATCCCGTCCATTACACCAGTGCGACAAGATGCAACCAGTTTGGGCATCGGGCGAGGGTCCTTTTCAGAGCCTTTGCTAACCTTTACCAAACAGGTACGGCATTTGCCTCCACTGCCTTCAAGCTTGGAATAATAGCACATAGCTGGCGGAACAATATCGCCCCCAATCTGCCTTGCGGCATTAAGGATGCTTGTGCCGGGCTCAACTTCTACTGTAATTCCGTCTATTGAAACTTTTATTTTCTCGCTCATTATAATAACCTCTTTGTCATCCTGAGGCACGAAGGATCTCTTTCTTTTTGGATTACCTGAAATTATGCTGGCTCCCCTACCTTCGGCAGCGGATCTGCATAATGTGCTAAACCATAGTTTCTTTCCATCGCTTCATTCGGATGGGTAACATGCCACTCAAATTCGTCTCTAAAATGTCGTATTGCACTGGCAACAGGCCATGCAGCCGCATCGCCCAGCGGACAAATAGTATTGCCTTCTATTTTTTTAGAAACATCAACTAATAAATCGATATCGCTCAATTTTCCGTGCCCATATTCTAACCTGTGCAACACTTTTTCCATCCATCCGGTACCCTCGCGGCATGGCGAACATTGCCCGCAGCTTTCGTGATGGTAAAACCTGCTAAAATTCCAGGTATTGCGAACGATGCATTGATCTTCATCAAACGCTATAAATCCGCCCGAGCCCATCATGCTCCCGCTTACAAACCCTCCTTCTGATAATGATTCGTAGCTCATCAACCTTGCTTCGCCTGTGGCTGTTTTCAAAAACAGATTAGCAGGCAAAATGGGAACGGATGATCCACCGGCAACAACTGCTTTTAAGCGTTTGCCACTGGCGATGCCACCACAATACTCGTCGGAATATAAAAACTCTTCCACCGGAAGACCCAAATCAATTTCATACACACCTGGCTTATTTAGGTTACCGGATGCAGAAATCAATTTTGTACCAGTGCTTCTTCCAAGACCGATTTTTGCATATTCATCTCCACCATCATTTATAATAGGCACAACTGCTGCAATAGACTCAACATTATTCACTACTGTGGGGCATCCATATAACCCGGATATTGCAGGGAAAGGTGGCTTGATCCTCGGATTGCCACGCTTTCCTTCCAATGATTCCAACAAGGCAGTTTCCTCACCACAAATATAAGCTCCGCCCCCGGGCTGAACATACAGCTCAAGGTCATAGCCGCTGCCCAAAATATTTTTCCCTAAAAATCCCGCATTCTTTGCTTCCGCGATAGCTTTTTCTAATATCCTGATTTGTGGCATCATTTCGCCACGAACGTAGATGTATGATGTATTGGCTCCGAGCGCAAAACTTGAAACGATCATCCCCTCTATCAAAAGATGAGGAATGTATGTCATTAAATAACGGTCTTTGAAAGTGCCTGGCTCAGATTCGTCGGCATTGCAAACCAGATAGCGTGCCTTGCCCTCGGGCTTAGCCAAAAAGCTCCACTTCATTCCGGTAGGGAAGCCTGCTCCGCCACGCCCACGCAGGCCAGATTTTTTAACTTCTTCCACAACCGCATCGGGCGTTAAGGTTTTTATTGCCTTTTCCACAGCACGATAGCCCCCTTTCTGGCGGTAAACATCAAAAGTATTGATGCCGGGCACGTTTATATGTTCTAGTAATAATTTTCTGCTCATAGATCCTTCCTTTGTCAGGATGACAACGATGTTGTCGTCAATTTTAAATTATCTATCAACTCATCAACCTTAGTTTCGGTAAGGTTTTCGTAAAAAGTATACTCAGGTCCAATTTGCAGAACCGGGGCAAAACCACATGCAGCAAGGCACTCCACGCCACGCCAGCTAAACATTCCATCTGCTGTAACATCGCCCTCTTTAACACCAAGCTTTTGCTCAATGTGCTTCATTATTTTTTCCGCTCCAACTAAGCAACAAGGCCCGGTGCGACAAACTTCTAAAACATATTTGCCTTGTGGGCGAAGGAAGTACATGGTGTAAAAAGTAGCAACCTCGTACACTTCAATAGGCTGAATGTCCAGATATGCAGCAACCTTGTCCATTGCCGGCGCACTCACCCAACCATATTCCGCCTGAACCCGGTGCAGGATTGGCAGCAAGGCTGATTTCTGCTTTCCTTCCGGATAGCGGCTTACTATTTCATTGAACTTTGTTACAAGTTCGGGGTTGAAAACAATCTCGTCTGTATTGGTTATGCTAAGCATCTAATTCTCCTGCAATTACATTTAAACTGCTCATGTTTATAATAGCATCCGAAAGCAACATACCGCTGCTCATAGGCGCATACATCTGGTAGTTGATAAAACTAGGGCGGCGAAAATGCAAACGGTAAGGCGACCGCCCGCCATCATTAACCAGGTAAAACCCTAACTCGCCGTTGCCACCTTCCACGCAATGATAAATTTCAGTTTTCGGGGTATCAATTTCGCCCATCACAATTTTAAAGTGATAGATCAATGCCTCCATATTGTTGTAAACTTCTTCTTTTGGAGGAAGATAAAACTCTGGCACATCGGCATGAAATACTCCTTTGGGCTCTTTGGCTATCTTTTCTAAGGCTTGTTCTATAATGCGCAGGCTTTGCCACATTTCTTCGTTGCGCACAATAAACCTGTCGTAAACATCGCCATTTGTGCCTACCGGGATTTCGAAATCAAAATCTTCATACGATGAATATGGCTCATTGGCCCGTACATCATAATCCACACCTGTTGCCCTGAGTATCGGGCCGCTCCAACTGTAATTTAAGGCCGTTTCCGGATCTACAGCTCCAACCCCTGAAGTGCGGTCTATAAATATCCTGTTCCTGTTAAACAGTTTTTCGAATTCTTTAAGTATTGGCGGAAATTTATCAAGAAACTTTTTGAGCTTGGCGAATGCTATATCATTAAAATCGCGTTCAAATCCGCCTATCCTGCCAATATTAGTAGTTAGCCTGGCTCCGCATACTTCCTCATAAATTTCATAAATATGCTCACGCTCTTCCATCAGGTATAAAAAACCAGAATATGCACCGGTATCTACCCCTAAAATCCCATTGCAAATAAGATGGTCTGAGATGCGGGCCAGCTCCATGA
>JAYVNR010000110.1:0-6365 GCA_043758305.1 Pedobacter sp.
ATATGTGGAATGAAGCTGGTAGTGGAAAAGCCTAAAGCTCCAGCGCCAAAAAAAGCTGCCGATAATATGGTGGGGATGAATGGGATGGAACCTGCCACTGGTAAGCCGGATAATATGGCAGGCATGCAAATGCAGCCTCAGGATACCAAAGCTGCCGCGAAAGACGGAGAAAAAAAATCTGATGAAATGCCGGGAATGGGTATGAGCGGAATGCAAATGGGCGATAATAGCGGCACTTTAGAAAATATTAAGGCGGCAAAAGCCAAACTGGGGACTGTAAAAACAATTGTTAGCACAGCTCCACCACGGGTTGTACGGTATGACCTCTATGTAGCCGATACAATAGTTAATTATACAGGAAAAAAGCGCCCGGCCATTGCTATTAACGGTTCGATCCCTGCACCAACTCTGTATTTTACTGAAGGCGATACGGCAGAAATTTATGTGCACAACACACTGCCAAAAGAAACTTCCATCCACTGGCACGGCTTAATCTTGCCTAACCAGTTTGACGGCGTACCTTATTTGACTACTCAGCCCATTTTGCCGGGCCAAACTCATTTATTCAAGTTTCCTATTGTGCAAAACGGCACTTACTGGTATCATTCGCATACCAAAACACAGGAGCAGAGCGGTATGTATGGGGCACTTATATTGAAAAAACGTGCCGAGCCGGATTATAAACAACTCCCTTTGGTTTTAAGCGATTGGGCAGACATGATGCCACACGAAATTGAGCGTAGCCTACATAACCAGACGGATTGGTTCGCGATACGAAAAAATACAGTTCAAAGCTATGCCGAGGCTATCAAAACCGGGCATTTGAAAACTAAAATAACAAATGAATGGAAGCGCATGAACGCCATGGATGTTAGCGATGTAGCGTATGACAGGTTCCTGATAAATGGCAAACCGCTTAACGAGCAGCCTCAGTTTAAGGCTGGCGACAAGGTAAAGCTAAGGGTTGTGAACGGGGGCGCCTCTTCTTATTTCTGGCTCACCTTCGGAGGGGGAAAAATTATTATAGTAGCCAATGATGGCGAGGATGTTGAGCCCGTGGAGGTTGACCGCCTGATTGTGGCTGTAGCGGAAACCTATGATATAATTGTAACCATCCCCGAAAATAAAAGCTATGAATTTTTGGTTACGCCAGAAGACCGCACAAAATCAGCTTCCTTATGGCTGGGCACAGGCGAAAGGATCAGCGCTCCACGTTTGCCAACGTTGAAATATTTTGCTGGCATGAAAATGATGAACGAGATGATGGATATGAGCGGCAATATGATCCCCATGAAGGGCATGGATATGAGCAACCAAATCATGGATATGAATACTGTGATGTATCCCGAAATTACCGGGGAGGATAAAACCGATAAACAGGCTCAAGATACTACGGAAGCTAAAAATGAAGATAAAATGAGCAATATGCCGGGGATGGATATGGGCATGAAAATGGATATGGGCAGTGTGCCTACAGATATAGTTACCCTGAATTATGGCATGTTGCGTGCTACAAAAAAATCAACTTTGCCCAACTGGCCAACCCGTACTTTAGAATTTGAGCTTACCGGCAACATGAACCGCTACGTTTGGACCATAGACAATAAAACCGTTTCTGAGGCCGATAAAATACTTATCCATAAAGGCGAAAACATACGCATCGTGCTGTACAACAATACCATGATGCGACACCCTATGCACCTGCATGGCCATTTTTTCAGGGTGCTAAATGGACAGGGCGAATATGCGCCTTTAAAAAATGTGCTTGATATTATGCCCATGGAACGGGATACCATAGAATTTGCTACTATAGAAAACGGTGGCGACTGGTTTTTCCATTGCCATATTTTATACCACATGATGAGCGGCATGGGCCGTATCTTCAGTTACGAAAACACTCCTCCAAATCCTGAAATCCCAAATCCGCAATATGCTCAGCGGAAGCTTTTTCAGGACGACCGCATTTTCCACCCAATGGCGAGGATAGGCATAGAAAGCAGCGGCACAGACGGTGAGGCTATGTTTGCCAATACCCGGTGGAAAGCCAGCACCATGTGGCACCTTGGCATGAGCCGTATGGAAGGATATGAAAGCGAAACGATGGTGGGGCGTTACATTGGCAAAATGCAGTGGTGGTACCCATATGCCGGGTTTGATTATCATTACAAAACATTTAACCCCGCAGAGAAAAACATTTTTGGAAGTGATTACCGCAATATGTTTGGGCAAATAAGCAATAAGGATAACCGCAAAACAGGAGTGATTGGTGTAGCCTACACATTGCCAATGCTGTTTGTGGCGGATGCAAGGCTTGATGGCGATGGAAAATACCGTTTTCAGCTAAGCAGGGAAGATATTCCCGTTGCCAAAAGGATGAGGGCTAATTTAGTGGTCAATACTGATAAAGAATACGCAGGTGGCTTACGATATATCCTTACCAAATACATTTCGCTTTCCAGCCATTATGATAGCGATATGGGGCTTGGCGGAGGGCTTTCTATAACGTATTAACATTGCCGGGTATATTTAATGATGCTCGGGAGTGGCTCCGAAGTGGCTCCGAGATCATTGTAATAGTCTGCCCATTGTAATAACATATTTATTTGTCAAAAAACAAAACTAATAAAGCACTTTTTCGTTGGACTAAAAATTGCAATATCTATAATTAAACTCCGGCTTATTTTAAATCGCTTGAGAAATCAATTTAACTACATGGAAAACCTTATAAACTTACAGCTACAATTTGAAGATGCAGACAATGTATGGTTTCTGGTAGCTCCCAATTATAAGATTTTGCAGTATAATAAAATGGCGGCAAGCAATAGTATCGCCCTTCATGGAAAAGAACTTTCAGTTGGCGATAGCATACTGGATTATGCCCGGGACACCCTCAATCGGGTTGATAGCTATTTTATTGCCTGTTTTGGCAAGGCTGCAACTGGTGAACAGGTATCACACAAGCAGGAAATCGTGTACGATTCTCAGAAACTTCAAGCCAGCTCAGAATATACTCCGGTTTATTGCCAGTTAGGTTCTCTGCAAGGCATCTCCATTTTAGTACATACTGAGCAAGTTTAGTTGGCAGGCTTTAATGGCCAGGCAATGCCGCCAATTACCTTCTTAAATAAGTACTTTATAGTCTTTAAAAACAATATATTTACCAATCAGCAATATTGCTGGCAATAAACCATACTTATGAAAGTACCTTCTGCACCCAAGCAAATTACCTGGATAATCGGGTTGATATGCGGAATTTTAGCAATTGTTGGCCATTTTGTCAAAATCCCTTTTGCGAGCGACAATTGTTTTATTTTGTTAGGGGCAGGTTTTGTTATCCTGGCGCTTGGCACTACTTTTAAAGATATTTAGCTCAAGAAGCTGTTTGCCAATTGATGCTATTGCTATGAAACACGAATGTTTATTTTTAACTAAGTAGTGTAATTTTTAATTGAAAAAAATCCTTTTTTCTCAATAATACTTACATTTACAAAAAACTTTAGGGGTGCCATGTGCTGAGAAATACCCTTTGAACCTGATGCAGTTAATACTGCCGAAGGGAAAAGTAAAACAACCAACGTTGTTTGTCAATTCCTAAGCGGGCATATTCCTAAGTTTTCAATTTTGAACCAGATGGACATTACCGTAAACCAGCAAAACTATTCCGCAACAGATTACTGCTCATTGCACCTGCTTTTGGCAGAGCTGAACATTCCGTTAACAGGCATGGCTGTAGCTGTAAACCAGAGCATTGTCCGTAAAGCCGATTGGGAAAACTTTCAGTTAAGCCCCGGCGATAATATTATGCTTATTAAAGCCACGCAAGGCGGATAAAAACAATTGATATGAAAAACGAACAAGCGCCCGATACGGAAGTCATAAGCCGCCGGCCATTCCCCTCTTCCAGAAAAATATTTGTTAAAGGGCAGCTGCATAACATTGAAGTAGCTATGCGAGAAGTTGGGCTTAGCGATACTAAACTGCACGGCCGTTTCGGCGAAACCGAGCCAAATGCCCCGGTAACTATTTATGATACCAGTGGGCCTTACACCGACCCGAATATAGAAATAGACGTAAAACAGGGTTTGCCCAAGTTGCGTGAGCAATGGATTATAAATCGCGAAGATGTAGATCAGCTTGAAACCATCTCATCAGAATATGGCAAGTTGCGAGCTAACGATACAAGCCTGGATGCGCTCCGTTTTGCACATATAACAAAGCCATACAAGGCTAAGGCAGGGATGAATGTATCGCAGATGCATTATGCCAAGAAAGGGATCATAACCCCCGAAATGGAATATATAGCCATCCGTGAAAACCAGCGCATAGATCTGTTAAAAGAGCAGCTCAACGGGCAGTACGATGTAATGTCGCATCAACACCAGGGGCATAGTTTTGGAGCAAATACGCCAAAAGGATACATTACGCCCGAGTTTGTAAGAGCAGAAGTTGCGGTCGGTCGGGCGGTTATCCCGTCAAATATCAACCACCCGGAAATTGAGCCGATGATTATTGGCCGTAATTTTTTGGTGAAGATCAATGCCAACATCGGCAATTCGGCAGTTACTTCAAGCATTGAAGAAGAAGTGGAAAAAGCAGTGTGGGCCTGCCGCTGGGGAGCAGATACCATTATGGACCTTTCTACCGGGAAAAATATACACGAAACCCGTGAATGGATTATCCGCAATTCGCCAGTGCCTATTGGCACAGTGCCAATTTATCAGGCTTTGGAAAAAGTAAATGGCAAAGCCGAAGATCTTACCTGGGAACTGTTCAGGGACACTTTGATTGAACAGGCAGAGCAGGGCGTGGATTATTTCACTATCCATGCGGGAGTTTTGCTGCGCTATGTGCCGCTTACCGCAAAACGGATTACCGGCATAGTTTCTCGTGGAGGCTCTATCATGGCTAAATGGTGCCTGGCGCACCACAAAGAAAATTTCCTGTACACGCATTTTGAGGAAATCTGCGAAATTATGAAAGCATATGATGTGTCGTTTTCTTTAGGCGATGGATTGCGGCCCGGCTGTATAGCAGATGCTAATGATGCAGCCCAGTTTGGAGAGCTTGAAACTTTGGGCGAACTCACTAAAATTGCCTGGAAACATGATGTGCAAACCATAATTGAAGGCCCGGGGCATATCCCCATGCACATGATAAAAGAAAACATGGACAAGCAGCTGGAGCAATGCGGAGAAGCCCCTTTTTATACTCTGGGTCCGCTTACAACCGATATTGCTCCCGGCTACGACCATATTACTTCGGCAATTGGCGCAGCTATGATCGGCTGGTTTGGCACAGCAATGCTTTGCTATGTTACGCCCAAAGAGCATTTGGGGCTTCCTAATAAAAAAGATGTAAAGGATGGAGTTATCACCTACAAAATTGCTGCACATGCGGCAGATTTGGCAAAAGGGCATCCGGGTGCACAATACCGTGACAATGCATTGAGCAAGGCTCGTTTTGAATTTAGATGGGAAGACCAGTTCAATCTCTCGCTCGATCCCGACACAGCAAAAGAATACCATGATGAAACCCTGCCCGCAGATGGCGCAAAAATTGCTCACTTCTGTTCAATGTGCGGCCCTAACTTTTGCTCAATGAAAATTACACAAGATGTTCGAGATTATGCTAAAGAGCATGGTGTAGAAGAAGAATCTGTGTTGGCAAAAGGAATGGAAGAAAAATCTAAAGAGTTTTTGCAAAAAGGCAGTGAAATCTATTTATAGATGAAACTCATTGTCATTTCGAGCGAGACGGTGGTGCGGAGCGAGGTTGCTATTATCAACAGCTTGTTTGCAGAAGGGATGGAGTTATTCCACCTGCGCAAGCCCTGGTATTCGGCGGAAACCGTTAAGAAATTGATGGGCGGCATTGAAGAAAAATATCATGAAAAGATAGCTCTTCATCTAAATCATGAACTGGCAGATGAGTTAGGCACTAAAAGGCTTCACTACCCGGAACGTTTCATACAGGAGTCTGATGCGGAAAAATGGCAAAAGCAGAAAGATGCGGGATACCTGCTAAGCACATCCATTCATAGCTTGGGTACATTGTCTCAGCGAGCATGTTTTGAGTATGTATTTTTTGGGCCTGTGTTTGATAGTATTTCCAAGCCGGGCTACTACACTACGCTCAATAAAGAATTCTCTGTGGCAAAAACCAGTGAAAAACCCGAAGTGATTGCATTAGGAGGTGTTAAACCAACAAATTTGGCAATGGCAAAGGCAATGGGCTTTGATGGAGCAGGAGTTTTGGGATATGTTTGGCAAACTCCCGGCAAGGCTTTAGAAAAATTCAAACGTTTACAAAAGTCTTTGCTAGTTTAGAATATACCATGATAGACAAGCTTCATTATATTTCTCAGC
>JAYVNR010000111.1:0-6309 GCA_043758305.1 Pedobacter sp.
TGAATGAAGTTTACCTCGGTTTTATTGTGCACTGCATTGCGCAAGGCTAGTTCCAAAGCCACGTTTGAAACATCCAATCCATTAACGGTTGCCCCCGGAAGAGTTTTTTTAATAGAAATGGCAATACACCCGCTCCCGGTGCCTATATCCAACACCTTGATTTGACCTTTAAGCTGCTTTGCCTCTTTTATAACCCAGTCAACCAACTCTTCTGTTTCCGGGCGTGGAATAAGCACTGCCGGGCTTACCTTGATTTTCAGCCCGTAAAAAATCGTTTCTCCTAAAACATATTGAAGCGGTTTGCCGGTTGAAAGCTCATCCAGTATTTGACGAAGGGAAGTTTCGTCCTTAACAGGCAATACATTGTTCCTAACAGTATGCCAACTGTTTTTTTTAATGCCTGCCACATGCTCCAGCGCAAGCGCAAATAATTCCTTTGCTTCGTCAGCATCATATAAAATACTGAGTGTTGTTACAAACTTGTTTTGGGCTTCAGAAAAAATCATCCCCGCAAAGGTAGCAAACACAAGTTAGCGCAGAATAAGCGAAGGAATGTAACGTTTATGCACACTGCTAATCATTGAAAAAAAAATCACATTTTTGCGAACAAAATATTTTAAATGCAGAGTTACGAGGAATTTATAGACCTGAGCGTAGGCTTCCCACAGGAAGGGTTTGAAGTTATAGACGATGAGCTATATTTCAATGACCTGAACCTGATGGAAATGATTGAAACATATGGCACCCCACTTCGGTTCACGTACCTGCCAATAATCAGCAAAAAAATTCAGCAGGCTAAACTATTGTTTAAGAAAGCTATATTAAATAACAATTACAGAGGAGGTTATAAATATTGTTATTGTACAAAAAGTTCGCATTTTAAACATATTGTTGAAGAAGCCCTGAAGAACAACATCCACCTCGAAACTTCTTCAGCATTTGATATGCCAATGATTGATGCGCTCGAAAAAAAGGGGGCGTTAAAAAAAGATATTACGGTTATATGCAATGGCTTTAAAACCTACCAGTACAAACAATATATTGTGGATATGCTCCATGACGGGTATAAAAACATCATCCCTGTACTTGATAATAAAGAAGAGTTTAATATTTATGATGATGAGGTAGAAGCTGAAACTCCTACAAACCTGGGCATACGCATAGCAGCAGAAGAGCAGCCAGACTCGCAATTCTATACTTCCCGCCTTGGTATACGCATGGAAGATATTCTGGAATTTTATAATAATAAAATTGCTCACAACCCTCATTTTAAAGTTAAGCTGCTGCATTTTTTTATTAATTCAGGCATTTCTGATACGCCTTATTATTGGAACGAGCTTGAAAAATATGTTACTCTTTACTGCAAGTTCAAAAAAATCAATCCAGATTTAGATACGCTCGATATTGGGGGCGGCATGCCATTTAAAGATTCGCTGGTTTTTGATTTTGATTACGAATACATGGTAAACGAAATTGTGAAGCGGATAAAAGAAATTTGTGCCGAATACGATGTAATAGAACCAGATATTATTACTGAGTTTGGAAAATATACGGTTGCCGAAGCCTCAGGGATTTTGTACAAAGTATTAGGTCGCAAGCAGCAAAATGATCGTGAGCGCTGGCTAATGCTCGATGGCTCTTTCATAACTAACCTGCCCGATGTTTGGGCCTTGAACCAAAAATATATACTGCTGCCTATAAACAATTGGGACTCTGAATATGAACGTGTAAACCTTGGCGGCATTACCTGCGACGGACAGGATTATTATAACCAGGAAGCGCACATGAACAGTGTGTTTATGCCAAAAACCCGCAAAATACAATATTTAGGTTTTTTCAATACAGGCGCCTATCAGGAAGTGTTGAGCGGCTACGGCGGCATCCATCATTGCCTGCTGCCCTCTCCAAAGCATGTTATTATCCGCAGGAACCGTGATGAAACTTTCAATTTTGAAGTTTTTGGCGAAGAGCAAAATAGTAAGCAGGTGCTGAAGATTTTGGGATATACAACATAGGATTATGAGTTTATAGTTATGAGTTGCCAGCCCCATTTGTAGTGCACGAGAGAATAGTAGAAATGGTAGGAAAAATAGCAGGTTGCTAGTAGAATATGATTATAAGGATAGCTTTTATTTTACTGACATTTTCTAGCCTTTATATTTCATGCAAAGGCGACGGGAACCATACCAATCGGGCAACAAATTCATTGCGGGATACCGTCCTCAAAAGCAAGTTCCAATTGCTAGATTTTATGGCTGATAATAAACCTAGCATCGCTTTGATAGATACCAGCTATAAAAACTTTAACCGTAAGAAAGACTTTTCAATTTCCTTATTTGTAACCGTTGCTACCATTGATACAATTGCTAATGGCTATCCAACTCCAAATGAAGAGATGGCTTTCAGAGGAGTTGAAGAGAGCATCCTTGCAAATCTTCACTCTTTGGATACTCGTTACATTGGTAAAACAACAATGTCGGGCTATCGGGATATAATTTTTTATATCGCAGAAAAAGACCAAAAACGGGTAAGCCAAAGCCTTGCCATTACCCAAAAGAAATTTCCAAGGATAAAATCATATGTATTTGAAAAGGATCCAGATTGGGAAGCGGTTTCTGAATTTTATCTTGCTTTGGGCAAAGCAAAATAATTTCAATTGCCTGATTAAAAGTTGAAAGGAAATAAATTATTCCGTAATATCGTAATAGTATAACCCCCTCCTATGGCACTTAACTACATCTGGATCGCATTTTTCCTTATTGCATTTATTGTTGCGTTAATCAAGCTGATTTTCTTTGGCGACGCTACAATATTTCAGCAGCTGGTAGAAAACCTGTTTAAATCAACACAGTCATCTGTAATGGATATCGCCCTTCCACTGGTTGGTACTATGGCTTTCTGGCTGGGGATTATGAACGTTGGAGAAAAAGCCGGGGCAATAAATTTCTTGTCAAGGATTGTAGGCCCTTTCTTTAACCGTTTGTTCCCCGAAGTTCCTAAAAATCATCCGGCAACCGGGCAGATGATGATGAACTTTTCAGCCAATTTGCTCGGGCTTGACAATGCTGCCACACCTCTTGGCCTTAAAGCGATGGGCAGTTTACAGGAGTTGAACCCTCATAAAGATACAGCGTCCAATGCACAGATCATGTTCCTTGTGCTGCATACTTCGGGCTTAACACTCTTGCCGATCAGCATTATCGCCCAAAGGGCAATTGTTGGCGCAGCAGATCCTACCGATATCTTTATTCCTTGTATTATAGCAACTTATGTGGCAACTGTTGTAGGGATGATTACGGTAGCCATATGGCAAAAAATCAATCTTTTTAATGTCGTGGTAATGTCGTGGCTAATAGGCTTAACTGGTTTTATTGCCTTATTGGTTTGGTATTTTACAGCCTATTTGAACAAAGAACAGATAAGCACGGTTTCTATGATTATCAGCAATGTGCTTTTGTTCAGCATACCTGTTGCCTTCATTCTGGGTGCTTTGCGAAAAAAGGTAAATGTGTTTGAAACTTTTATTGAAGGTGCAAAAGGTGGATTTGAAACTTCGTTAAAAATAATCCCCTATCTGGTTGCCATGTTAGCTGCTATAAGTGTTTTCAGGAGCTCGGGCGCTTTAGGATATATTGTTGATGGCTTTAAGTGGGCATTTAGCCAGTTTGCTATAGATACCCGATTTACAGATGCTTTGCCGGTAGCATTGATGAAGCCTTTAAGCGGCTCTGGAGCGAAAGCGATGATGATTGATACCATGACTACCTTTAAGCCAGATTCCTTTGTTGGGCGGTTAGCATGCGTTTTTAATGGATCAGCCGATACAACTTTTTACATAGTAGCATTGTATTTTGGATCAGTGGGGATCAAAAAAAGCCGGTACGCTATTACAGCCGGCCTAATTGCCGATCTGGCAGGAGTTATTGCAGCTATTTTGGTAGCTTATCTATTTTTTGGGTAATTATCATAGGTCAAGAATTTTATCATCCCTTGCATAAGTGAGACCATCGGTCAGTTCATAAACCTGGCAATTATGTTTTTCGCTAATTGATCAGCTATCCTTTAAAAACTGCCTGTACCATTTGCCAGAATTTTTTATAGTGCGTTCCTGAGTTTCAAAATCTACATGCACAATGCCAAAGCGAGGATTATAGCCTTCTGCCCATTCAAAATTATCAGTTAAAGTCCAAATGAAATAGCCTTTTACTTTGTATCCTTCCTGCTTGGCTTTCAATAGCTGTTTAAGGTATCGTTGCAGGAAATCAATCCTAAGCGGATCATTTACTTCGCCATTGATAACCTTATCCGAAAAGGCTGCCCCATTTTCTGTAATATATATTTTTTTGATTTGTGTATATGCATTGAATTTTTTAAGGATTTTATACAAGCCTTCCGGATATACCTCCCAATTCATATCAGTTACAGGGACATTTCTTTTTTCTGCTTTTACCAAACTAGCTTGTAGATAAGGCACAAATAATGAGTGTTTTACAACTTCTCTGGTATAATTCTGCAATCCAATAAAATCGAAATCAAAAACCAGTTTTTGCTCATCGCCTGGCAGGATATATTTTTGAAGCTTCCGCAGAAAGTGCAAATCCTCTACAGGATAACCCAAGCCCAGCAATGGCTCAATAAACATCCTGTTGAAGAGCACGTCAATACGCTTGGCAGCATTTATATGCCTAGGCGAAGAGTTTACAGGGTGAATGTGCGTACAGGAGAATGTTGTTCCAATCTCTGCATCAGGCAAAAGCTTTCGCAGCTCTCTACCGCCTTCTGCAATGCTTAAAACCGTATGGTGAATTGTTGGCAAATAGTTTTTTAGGCCTTTTTTGCCAGGAGCATGGATGCCAAAATAATAGCCAGCCCCGGTAAAAACTGCCGGTTCGTTCATAACCATCCAATGCTTAACCCTGTCGCCAAAGTTTACTGCACAAACTTTTACATATTCTCTAAACCAGTTAATAATTTCGCGATTGGCCCAGCCACCTTTATCCTCTAATGCCTGAGGAAGGTCCCAATGATAAAGGGTTGCCCAGGGAACAATGCCAAGTTCAATGCAAGAGTTGATCAAACGGTTGTAATATGTTATTCCGGCTGGATTAACTGTACCTGTGCCATTGGGCAAAATTCTTGACCAAGAGATGGAGAAACGAAAATTTGGGATATTAAGCTGCTTAATTAACGCAAGATCATCTTCAAATCGATTGTAAAAATCGCAAGCTATATTTCCATTATGCCCGTTTTTGATTTTGCCTTTTTTAGACGAAAAGCTATCCCAAATGGAACTTCCTTTTCCATCAGCATTATGCCCCCCTTCAATCTGATATGCGGCTGTTGATACGCCCCAGATAAAATCATTTTCAAATTGCTCTTTATGGATATGTGCAAAGGTGTCTTCTTCCATCTGTTCTGGAGCTTAGCTTAGCTCCAAACTTCAATACAAAAATCAGTTTCAAACACGTGGCCGTGCTCAACAGATTGTATGCCCTCTTTTTGTTTGATATCCGCTTTGGTGCCTTGTGTATCAGCGCATCCTAACCAGGGTTCGATGCATACAAAATCAGCCCCAGGCTTGGCCCAGATGCCCAGATAAGTAAAATGGGGAAATGCTACTGACAAGTATTTTGAAGAATTCTTGCTCCGCAGAAATACCTTTCTTGAAGACACTTCTTTAAAAACGAGCGCATCATTGTCAAACAGGTGTTTAGTTAACCAAAGCTTATTTCCATCTAATGCAACAGGTTGGGTGCTTCCTGAAAAATATCCTGAAGAGTTTAGCAGGTGAGTTTGCAGGTTCTCTGGCTTTTCAAATTCAACGTAATAATCTTCATATGCTTCGCCCTGCAGAAAAGGCACGTTAAATGCAGGATGAGCTCCAAGGGAAAAATAGATTGTTTCTACATCCAGATTAACAACTTTATAGCTTACGCGGAGCTTGTTGTCGATCAGGTCATACAATATCTGAAATTCAAATTTATACGGGTAGCTTATTAAAGTTTCTTCAGAACAATGAAGCGAGAATTTAGCATGCACAGAAGTTGATTCTACTCTCCTGAAGACTGAGGTTCTGGCAAACCCATGCCTGTTAAGCGGATAGTTTTTTCCATCTACAACCAAGGTGTCATCCAGACAGGTGCCTACAACGGGAAACAGGTTTGGCGCATGTTTTGGCCATTCGTCTCCAGCCTGCCATAGATATTCTATAGAATCCTTTTTACTGTAAACCGAAGCAAGTTCTGCGCCCAAGGATTTGATACTGACTTTTAAAAAATCGTTTTCCAGCGTAATCATAAAATGGAATTA
>JAYVNR010000112.1:0-6219 GCA_043758305.1 Pedobacter sp.
GCCTTCGTACCTTTCTGATATGGAAGGGCTAACATATGCTATTTTTCCAGTCAGATATTTTGTTAGCTGTTGCGATGTATATTCTCCTACTCCGCTCCGGCTAATAATGCTGCCTGCATTTGCTGCCGACTGATAATCTGCATCGCTGTATAGAGCAGTGCCGCCAGGGCTAAAAGCGCTAAACTGAATTTCGTCATTTTTAAAATCGGTTGGCTTTAATTTAACTTTAACGCCATTGCTTAAGGTAAGTTCGGTTATGCCCAATGCTGCAATCTTGTTTTCTGAAACTACTTTGCCAGATGCAGGCTTTGCCCCCAATAAGGGCTTATCAGATACCTGATCAACATAAGCCATAATATTATCCTGCTTAACAGCAGAAATCCAGTTGTTTACCAAAGTTTCGCCGGGCAAGCTTGCTTTATCCTTTTCAGGAGCCATTATAATTACATCGCGGTTTACATCTGTGATATATTTTTGGGTCAAGGCATTTACCTCAGCCAGCGAAATGCCTCCAATATTTTTCCTGCCAAAATTATATTCGTAATCTATCCCCGGGCTTGCTTCACCATGAAGAAAAAGCTGCAAATACTCCTGAACGTATTCATCAGAAGCGGTTTTATCTTTTTCTTTATAAGCCGATTCTAGGTCTGTGAGATAAGAAGCCTTGGCACGGTCAAGTTCTGTTTGTGTAAACCCGAAGCGCTTTACCCGCTCAATTTCGGTAAGGACAGCCTTAAATCCTTTCTCCAGTTCGCCGGGCTTAGCCACAACAAACGAGGATGCTGCATCTAACCCGGCAAGGAAACCGCCAATGCTGCTGCCGCCCTGTATAAATGGAGGGTTTGCCTGTTTGGTGAGTTCGCTGAAACGGGCGCCCATCATCTGGTTATATAAGGAGCGCATAATGGAGCTGCGCAGATTGTCGGTTGTTTTAATGGTAAGCTCGGGGTGCTTTATAATTATTTGCACTACCGTGGAAGGCATTTCTTTATCAGTTACAGCTATAAACTGGTTTTTTCCCGTCAGGGGAATTTTATAGTCGGTGCGGGGTTTGGCTGTTGCGGGATTTTTAAGATCGGAAAATTTTGCTTTGATAGTTTGTTCTATTGCATTCACATCTACATCGCCAACCACAATCAGCGCCTGAAGATTTGGGCGGTACCAGTCTTTGTAAAACTGATTGATAGTTTCGGGCTTAAAATTTTTGAGTATCTGCTCTGTGCCTATCGGCAGGCGGCTGGAATACCTTGAATTGTTAAAAAGCATGGGCAGGTATTGATTCTGCATCCGTTCTTGTGCGCCTTTGCCTAAGCGCTTTTCTTCTAATACCACACCTCTTTCCTTCTCTATCTCCGATGGATCTAAAGTGGCATTTTGAGCCCAGTCACGCATAATCTGCATGGCGTTTTTCAGTATCGATGGATCATCTGTTGGGATGGGCAGCTGGTAAACAGTTTCGTCAAAGCCGGTGTAAGCATTCAAATCTGCTCCAAAACGAATGCCCGACTTTTGCAAATAGCTAACTAATTCATTTTTGGGGTAGTTTTTAGTCCCGTTAAAACTCATATGCTCCATAAAGTGGGCTAGCCCCTGCTGGTTATCGTTTTCTAAAATTGAACCTACCTTATTTGCTAAATAAATGGTAGCCCTGTTTTTAGGCTCCGTATTTTTTCTGATGTAGTATGTTAAGCCATTGGCAAGCTTACCTATTTTGACTTTCGGATCTATAGGCAAGGGAGCAGAAGTTTGTTTGGCAGCAGCACTTGTAACCTGGGCAAAACTTGCTGTATTAGTTGCAATTGCTGCACCAGCAAAAATCAATAGATTAATAAAGGATTTCATATAGGATTATTAAATTTTAAGACCTTAAAGTTATGCTTAATTATACTTTTATAAATATTTTTCTATTGTACATCCACCACAAAATCGCCATCCAAAACAGCACAAAGAATACTGCCCATGCCAGAGAAGCATTTATTGGCGATAAATAAGGGTTTAGAAAACTTTCCCTTATCCAGGTTAGGCTTAAAACCTCTGTTCCTTCTGCGTTTTTGATTTTTATCAGGTTCATGGTTTTTGCAATAACAGCCGAAAAGAAAAAAACAGTAATAGCATTTACCCCGTAAACTACAAATGGCTTTGTCCATCGGTTATATCCTTTCACATCAATAAGCCAATAGCATAAAGCCAGCCCCATTGTTGCAAGCCCTCCTGCATATAATACATATGAGCTTGTCCATAAGGCTTTATTGATAGGGAATTCTAAATCCCATAACAAACCGGCAATAACTGCTGTTATCCCTATTGTAAACATCCATGCAACTTTAGTGCTTTCATCCCTGTCTTTGCGTTTGAGCCATGTGCCAATCAATACTCCAAATAGCCCTGTTGCCACAGCCGGAAATGTCCCAAGCAAACCTTCCGGATCCCAGGTTACGGCTTCTTTCCACAGATGCGCTGTCCCTAATACCCCTCTATCTATCCATGCGCCCAGATTTGTTTCTTTTTCAAGGTTTGGATAGCCAACTCCGGGCACAGGTACTAACATCATAAGCGCCCAATAAATAACAAGTATCCCTATAAATATCCTGAATTGTGTTTTGGATGTTGTTTTTAGGAAAACTATAGCAGTAACTAAATAAACTATGGAAATACGTTGCAAAACCCCCATAATACGTACTGTTTGAAAAGCTTTTACAGGATCAAAGAAAACGGGGAATATCAATGCTAACAAAAAGCCCAAGCCGTAAATAATCAGGGAGCGCTTTATAATAGCCATGATAAGTTTTTGCTGCCCTGTTCCTGCATCTTTTTTAGTGCCTAACGAATAGGCAATCGCAACGCCAACAATGAAAAGAAAAAACGGGAAAATAAGATCGGTGGGCGTACATCCATTCCATTCGGCATGTTCCAGAGGTGCATAAATGTGTCCCCAATCGCCAGGATTATTTACCAAGATCATAGCAGCAACGGTGATGCCCCGGAAAACATCAAGCGACAACAGCCTGGTTTTTACCAAAGCTGGTTCAATGTTTTGTGCTTGCGCCATATTTTAAATAGGTGTAAATCAAACTTACAGAATTTTTAACTTAAGACCATCGGATGGCTCAATTTATCTGATGACTGTTAAAGCTATAACCCGCAAATTTCTCTATATGGGCAAAAAGCACAATTTTCTATTTTTTTAGTATGCGAAAATGGGATTTCAGTATTAAAAAGCTCTTCGAGCAATGCCTGTAAATGCCCCCGAAATCCACTTTTCATTTCTTCCAGATGCTCGGCTTGCAAATGTACTTTGTTACGGCCACCGTTAAAAAACAGTGTTCCATGTTCTTTCATCTTGCGGATAATGTACAAATTGGGTTCAACGCTTTGAACATTTCTTACCTGCTCATAAACGAAAGTGTAAAACAATGTCTGCAACAATGCTTTGTTTTGCCGTTTTCCATCCCGCTCAAAAACATCTAAATAAGTGAACTTAACTTCGTCGCGGCCACCGGTTTTATAATCCACAATCCGGGTAACGCCATCTTTCTCATCTACGCGGTCTATAATGCCATAAAGGCTGATAAATTCTTCTTTTCCATTTACGTTTATGGGGAAGCGAAACTTATAATCTTTTTTATTCTCAAGTTCAATAATCCGGAAGGGGGCGATATTTTCATCGTGGGTTAAAATGGCATTCACATATTCCTCCACTATGCTCAAAATAATCTGTTGCATGCTGTTTGGGTTGCGCAACTGATCAGTTTTATTGAATAGCTCCTTAGACAATGCCTGCCTGCATAAAATCGGCACATCATTCCGCTTTTCGCGGATGCGTGTTGCTGTCACAAATTCATCAGATTTAGCCAAGTCTTGATAAAACCATTCTAATACCTGATGCAGAACGGAACCCACTTGATTAGCCTCCAGATTTTCAGATATCTTCTCAGGCTCTTTAATTTTTGCGATATACCGGAAGAAAAATTGAACCTGGCAGTTAAGGTATGTGCTTATGGCTGTTGCAGAAATCTTTTCATCGTCCCAACTCCCTTTCGACTGCAAAAAGCGCTGCATAGCCGCCCAAACTTTGCCCTCTTTTGCTATCGCGAGATCTGTGCCCGCCTCTATTTGAACGGGCTGCTGTTGCACATTTTTAACGAAAGAAAAATTGCTTTCAAATTCTAATTGCCGCAAATACCTGCTCGGCTCGCCACTATTGCTTTCATCTATAATACTGTTATAAACCAGGTAAACCAAAGAAGAACGCTGCAATAAACGATAAAAAAGATAGGCAGAAATGGCATCCTGATTTTCCAGTACAGGCAAGCCATGTGCCCGCCGAATGCTATCAGGAATGAAAGTTGGAGATAC
This sequence comes from Pedobacter sp., assembly GCA_043758305.1. Classification (GTDB taxonomy): domain Bacteria; phylum Bacteroidota; class Bacteroidia; order Sphingobacteriales; family Sphingobacteriaceae; genus JAQSWM01. The sequence continues at coordinate 4,357 of JAYVNR010000112.1, forward strand.
GCTCAGTTTTGGGAGGGTGCCTTCGTTCACACCCAGAATGATAACATTTTCAAAGTCGAGGCAGCGGCTTTCCAAAAGCCCCATTACCTGAATCCCGCGTAAAGGCTCTCCCTCTAACGGCACAGACAGTCCTTGCAAAACTTTCCGCACCAGCGAAAGCACGAAAGAGAGAGGAAGGCTTTCTGCATAAGAAATTAGGCCATCGTATAATAAATTGAGGCTTTTGCTTACTGCAATAAGCAGGTTAGCCTCTAGTTGCTGTAGCTGTCCCTGTTTTTGGCGAAGTTCTAAAACCGCCGTTAGCAGAACATATAGCGCATCAATGCTTTGCAGACCCTGATGCTTTACAGTGAAGAAGTTTGGTGCTAATGTAGACGCAAAGTGCAGTGCCGTTATCGGAACTTCCAGCCACTGATTATCTAAAATTTGCTTTTGCAAAATGCCTTTTTCTCTGTCCTGAACTCCGGTTAGGGGGTGTGATAAAAACGCCTCCACATCACGATAGTGAATTGAGTCTTTTTTATCCTTATGTACCTGTTCCTGAATATTAAGCCACAATTCAATGAGGCCAAAAACGGTGGATTGTGCCAAAGGATAGCCCATGGTAACGTTTACTTTGCCTGCACCTTCAGGAATGGTTTGGAGCACGGGTATCAACAGGCTCTCGTCAGCTATAATTATGGCAGTTTTTTCCGGATCGTCAGACCCCGACGATAGAACCTCTGCACTCAAAAATTCATTGATGGCTTTTGCCTGTGCGGCGTGGCCATTAGCCTGGATAACCTGGATCTGCTTGGGATTTTTAAGATTTGATGGTGCCTCGCCAAGCGCATTTTTAAGCCCTAGTTTTTTTATGCTCCTGCGGATGAACAGCCCCGCTTCCTGCAGCTCATCATCAAGATAATACCCGTCGGCATCGAAATAAAATATCGCCTTCTCTTCATCCTGCCACTGCCTGAACAGTTTTGCCTCAGATTTATTAAGTGCATTAAAGCCTACAAAAACCAATTTTTTGTACTTATCAGTAAATTCCGGAATATCGGCATTGCCCGTTGCGAATTGACGGTAAATATTAGATGTTGTGCTTAGCCCAAGCTGTTTTAGTTCTTTATGAAATGCCTTATATAATTTAGGCATGCGCTTCCATAAATCTATAAAGCGCTTTTGATGATCCTGCTGTTTTTCCTGTGAAAAAGATGCCCAGAATTGTTCCAAAAACTGATGCTGTTCTTCATTGAAATGTGGGAAACGATGTTGTATTACAGCAATGTCTTCCAGTTCGCAGAAAAGCTCATCGGCATCTGCCAGGTCATAATCTATCTGGGCAAAATCATTCAGTATAATTTCTACCATGGGGAAGAACTTATCCGGTGGCATGGTTTCTCTTCCTTCGGCTATTAAGAGTTTATTGAACTCTGCATGCAGCACAAAAAATTGCCTGATGGGGTCGGCAATAAGATTATTGGATGATTTTGCAAAGAATTCCTGAACGGCGAAGAAAGCAGGGCTCCAGGCCGATTTCCCTCTAATTTCGCCTAAATGTTTTTTGAGGAAAAGAACGGGCCGTTTATTATTAAAAATTATAGCTACATCTTTTAATTCATCGCCAAAGCGGGAAATAAGGTCGGTTGCAACACTCTTAAGGAATGAATTCATATTACCTGATGTTTTTTTTCTCCTTTGCGGGAGGCAAAAAATTCTCGTTTGTAATTACGCTTTTACCTGTTTTGCTTTCTAATTCTTTTCTGGCATTTTTGGCTACTGCACCGCCGTTTTTGCTTGCATGTACGTTTTCACTTAGCCCTTTTGCTTGTTCAGCCTCGGCAATTTGGCGAGTTGAAAGCTCGGCGAGAGCTGTAAAGA
>JAYVNR010000113.1:0-6203 GCA_043758305.1 Pedobacter sp.
AATCCATTGATCACATTGGAGGAAAGGATGATAATGCGTTTTTGTTGTTTTCTTTTGATCCCACCGTACGTGTTAACATAATTGATATCAGAAAATGCTGAAATTGGCACCTGCCTTATGATACCCCCCATGCCCATATCGCGATAGGTTATTTTCATGTTCCGCAATGCATCGATATTATTGCGCTGGTCTTCCTTAGCTCGCACATTAATCTCATAATCGTCTTTCTGATCATGGAATTTTGATGCTTTTGCGCCATAAATGGCAGCACCAATGCTTTGTGAAATACTTGATGAGGTTATCCCCTGTCGGTTTGCACGTTCCCTATCCACATCGAAAATAATTTCAGGCTTGTTATTTTGAAAATCTGAGGCCAGAGCCTCAACTCCTGCAATATTTTTCTTCACTAAGAAGTTTCTCAATCTCTGGGAAGTAAGTGCAAGCGAATCAAGGTTATCTCCGGTAATTTCAATGCTTATTGCCTTTGCTGTTGGCGGCCCGCTTTGTTCTTGAGTAACACTGATCAAAGCTCCCGGAATGCCTTTTACCGCCTCCCTTATTTTTGTTAAATACTGTTTTGAATCATCGCCATTTCGCTTGCCATACTCCACAAAAGCTACAGTAACCTTTCCTTTATTGGTATAGTTGCCCTGATCTTCATCTTGCGGATCCGTTACTCCAACTGTTACATTTGAAATAATAGAAGAAACAATCGGGTTATCATGCCCATTTACTTTAACAGCTTTAGTAACACGATCTTCAACTTCTTTAGTGACCTGATTTGTAAAAGCTTGGTCTGTGCCAATGGGCAGGCTGATATATACGTATGCAAAGTTCGGATCGGCACTAGGAAAAAACTCCACCTTTGGGCTCCGGATTACCAGAAAAATTATAGTTAAAAAGAATAGGGCTACTGTTCCTCCCAGAGTTGTCCATGGGCGGTGCAAAAACCATTTCAAACGTTCTGTGTACCAGTTTTGGAACCTTGGCCAACCACGCTCTTGAAAACCACGGATAACGCCTTCCAGAATAAAATGATGCAATAGATATAGTAAAGCCAGCAATACAACAAAATTCCCAATCCCAATATTGATCAGATAGCCTAACACGGCAAATGCAGCAAACCCTAAAAGCATTCTTTTTACTGCCCTATCTAGTTTTGGCTTGCCATGCTCGTGCTCTACATGGGGCTTCATGAAATCAACCGCAAAAACCGGATTTATAATGTAAGCAACAATCAATGAAGCAACCAGCGTTACAATTAAGGTTGCCGGCAGGAAGAACATAAATTCTCCAATGAGGCTATTCCAGAACAACAGAGGGATAAAAGGAGCAAGAGTTGTAAGCGTTCCGGAAAGTACTGGCATAAACACCTCTCCCGCAGCCATTTTTGCTGCCTTTTTTATAGGAACCTTGCCGTTATCAAAAATACGGTGCGTATTTTCAATTACCACAATAGCATCATCTACTACAATCCCCAATGCTAGCAAGAAGGAAAATAGCACTATCATATTCATGGAAAAAGTAAACCCGAATAGGCCACCTAAGGCTGGCATGGCTATAAAAGCAAGGAAACATGATAATGGCACAGAAAGGGCAACAGATATGGCATTGGTAACGCCCATAAAAAACATAAGCACTACTGTAACAAGAATAAACCCTATGATTATGGTATTGATCAAATCATGAAGGGTAACCCTGGTTTTATTAGACTGATCTCCGGTTATGGTAACCTGCAGCCCTTTTGGCAGTTCATTTTGTTGCATATCTGCAACAATAGCCCTGATTTTATCAGATGCGTCGATTAGGTTTTTTCCGCTCCGCTTTGAAATATTAAGCGTGATAACATTTTTGCCATAAAGCCTTGCATAGCTTTCCTGAGTTTTAAAACTGTCTTTAACCTCGGCAATATCTCTTAGGGCAATAGCACGTCCCTGTGGATTCATAACTACCAGATTAGCAATCTGGTCTGGCGACTTAAAATCCATTTTTACATTGATAGTTCGCCGCACTCCATCAATTGGGACGGTACCTCCAGATGAGGTTATATTCTCATTGCCTACAGCCATGATAATATCCTGAAAGCTTACCATGGAAGCAGCCATTTTATTAAGGTCAACATTCACCTGTATTTCCCGATCTAATGCTCCTACCACATCTACCTGCGATATCTCTGGCAAGCTTTCTATCCTTTCCTGTATATCATCAGCATACCCTTTTAATTTTTTAAGGTCATAATCACCAGAAATATTTACATACAATATGGGCAGGTCTGATAGGTTAATGTCTAGCACCTGGGTTTCCTGCAAACGGATGTCGTTTTGCGGCAAATTGGGCTTGGCCTTATCTACAGCATCTTTTATACGCTGTTTAGCTACTTTAATATCTGTTTTAATATCAAACTCTGCTGTTATAAAAGAAACATCCTGATAAGAATTTGACGATAATTTCTTAAGCCCCTGCGTAGATTTAATTTCCTTTTCAATTTGCTTGGTTATCAATTTCTCCATGTTTTCTGGAGATGTGCCTGGATAAACTGTAGCCACAAATATTTTGGGTATCTGCACTTCGGGGAAGTTTTCTTTTGGCAGGGTATTATAACCAACTATCCCCATAAGGGTGATAATAACCGTAAGAACATAAATTGTTGTCCGGTTATCTATAGCCCAGCTCGATGGCTTAAATTCCTTTTCTAAATCTTTCATTTGAATATTTTAATACAAGCATACATTTTGGATCTCTTATTTTTTACTGATCAAATACCCCCTACAATATGTACCGAATCGCCATCTTCAATATTTTGAGCTCCTTCGGTAATAATTTTATCCCCAGCTTTAATGCCCGAAACAATTTCGGTGCGCCCGGCGTAAGTGCTGCCTGTTGTAATATTTACCCGTTTGGCAATGTTGTTAGCTGCTATATAAACATAAGCACCAGTTTCTGAATGCTGTATTGCCTTCACCGGAACTACAAGTGCCCGTGTATTTTGATAGTCAACAATACGCAGCACAGCAGTCATGTTTGGCTTTAAGCTGGCTTTAGACGGAAGCCTAACCTCAATTGTAAAACTGCGTGACGAAGGGTCAATAACTTTAGCAGCATAAGAAACTACTGAATTCAAGGTGTCTTTTGCATCGGGGATGGCAATTATTACCCTATCGCCCTTATTAACTTTGCCAGCATACGTTTCGGCAATTGAAGCTTTAACTTTTAACTTGTTAAGGTTCACAATGCGTACGCCTTGCATGCCAGGCTGCACGGCCTGCCCGATTTTCAGGTCCATTTGATCAATTGTGCCATTTATAGGAGATACAATCCGATACATAGATGCCTGAGCTTGAATAGCAGAAAGTTGCTTTAAAGCTATATCGCGATTGGTTTTTGCCTGTAGATACTGCACTTCTGATCCAATTTTTTGATCCCAAAGGTTTTTCTGGCGCTGAAATATAGTGCCCGACAATTCTACCTGGCTCTGAACTTGTTGAATTTGTTGCTGCAAAGCTTTGTTATCTAACTGGGCTATTACCTGCCCACGGCCAACCTGATCGCCAGCACGTTTATAAAGGGAAGTAATAATTCCCGGGGCTTCAGCATTCGCCATTACATTCTCTTCAGCATCTATTGTTCCCTGTACTTCTATAAAACTTACAAAAGTGCCCGGCTTAACTTCAGTAGCTGATACTTCGCTTGTCCTAACTGTTGCCTTTTTTCCGGTTTCAGCTTCCAGCACAATAATTTTCTGGCTAATCTCCGCCTGTTGTTTTTTCAGATCGGCAAGTTCCGTTTGTTTATCTGTAGTTTTAGTAGCACACGATACCAGGAAAAAAAGGGCTGTGGCTGCAATTAATTGTTTCATGTTATTTTAATGATAAGGTTTGACTATTTAATTCTGCCGTACGATGAATCCAGATCAACTTTGCTGATCAAAACTGTGTACAAAGCCTGTATGTAATTATTTTCTGCTTCCTGTAATGAAGTCTGGGCCTGGGTAATCTCAATATTAGAGCCAACTCCCTGCTCATACTTAATCCTGCTCACCCTTAAAATTTCTTGGGCAAGCTCCATGTTTTTCCTCTGATTGTTTAGCGACTGGGTGCCATTAGTATATAATATGCGTGCCTGATTGATTTGCAGGTTTATCCCATTCTTTACCATATCTAACACATTTTGCGATTTTTGAACTGCAATTTGAGCCTGCTTTATACGGTTCACTTTTTGAAACCCACTAAAAATTGGCACATTAAGTTGCAGGCCCACTAATGTATTGGGGAACTTTCTATCGTAAAGCTGACTAAAGTTATTCGACTGATATTGCAAGGTAGAAGTGCCAAAAGCAGATAGTGAAGGTAAATATTGGCTTTTATAGCGTTTTAAATCAAGCTCGATTAATTTTTTAGAAGTTTCTAGCAAGCTGTACTCAATCCTGTTTTTGTAAGCAGAAGAATCTGATTCTGCTACAGATAGCTCAGCATTATCAAGTTTTATATCTGCTATTTTATCTTTTACAGTTAGGATATCATTTACAGGCATCCCAATTTGAAATTTCAAAAGCTGAACGCCCAATGTTAGCAGCCTTGCGGTATTCTCTCTGGTCGTATTTAGGTTGTTGTACAAAACCGTAATACGGTCAATATCTATTTTCTCTACAAAGCCCTGCTTATTTAATTGAGTAGTTTCATTTAATTGTTGTTTTAGCTGGCTAATGTTAGCATCTAATAATTTTATTTGTTCGTTGCTAACCAATACCTGATAGTAGGCTTTTGTAACTGCAACTGTTGTTGCTACTTTAGTTCTGTTATAGCTTTTTTCTGAAAGCTCTTTAAAAGTTTTAGATGCCTGCAAACCAACCAGGTAGCTTCCGTCAAACAGCAACTGATTAACGCTTAATGCCATCGCACTTTGATATTTTACACCAAAAGAAACCGGAACTAGCGTGTTTTTTGGCAAAGTGCGGTCAAAATTGCTAACATCCAATAGCGTGGAAGGCAACTTTATAAAATCCTGAAAAGATGCGGAGCCATTAACCTGTGGAAGCCCAATTCCAATAGTTTCTTTTACTTTATAATTAGCGCTTTCTATATCTAATCGGGCATTTTTTAAAGAGTCCTGGTGTTCGTACGCATAGTTAATGCACTCCTGTAAATTAAATGAATTAGCTGTAGGCAGATTTTGGCCCTGTGTTGAGAAAAACAAGGTAAAGCTGCCAATTATTGTATATATATATTTCATATTATTCGTCAATTTTTTTGTATTTATTGATAAGCTGATGCCCTGTTATGGTACATAGGCCGTACATAAAATGCTCTGTAAGCTCGGTCATCATTTGCAAAATGCTGAACTTGCCCCCATTAGAAGTTTGAAAAAGCATAGATTCTACCTGATCCACCCGCATTTTTGCCAGGATTTCTATATTTAGATCTTTTCGGTAATGCCCTTCTTTTATGCCCCTTTCAATATTGCTTGCCACAGTTTTATATAATTTTTTTTCTTTAAAGCTTTTAAATAAAAGCCATGCATTGTGATGATATTTTTGCAAATCATAAAAAAGCATCTGATTCATGTTAGATAGTGTTTCATGCATGGATGTTACGGCAATAAAAAACTCGTCAATAGCATTTTCTGCTTTAATAGAACCTTCGTCCATAACGCAGTGTTGCAGTTCCATTTTGTTCTTAATAAGGGTATAAACCAGTTCGTCTTTATCCTTAAAATGGAGATAAATGGTTTTCTTAGAGATTCCAAGATGCCTGGCAATATCGTCCATGGTTACGCTCTTTATCCCGAACTGACAAAAAAGAGTATCGCTTTCAGTTAAAATATGTTCTTTAAAATCCAAAACAAGCTTAAAATTTTCAAACGCAAAACTATGGAAACTTTTTTCAATTCCAAAGTTTCCATAAATTATATTTTTGCTTACAGGGTTTCATTAGCACTTCCTTTGCTGCACAATTAAAAATGTAACTTTGAATTTGAAATAATAACAATGAGCCACCCTTCTCTATATGCTATCTCACCGATTGATGGCCGCTACACAAATATTACACATCAGCTTTCTGCTTATTTTTCTGAAGCGGCTTTAATAGAATTCAGGATATTTGTTGAAATAGAATATTTTCTATCGCTTTGCGAGATCCCTCTGCCACAACTAAGCGGTATTAGCCATTCAAAATTTACAGAACTTAGAAACATCTATAAACAGTTTA
>JAYVNR010000114.1:0-6195 GCA_043758305.1 Pedobacter sp.
AAGCAATTCGTAGTGGTAGCTGTTGATACCAAATATGTGGGCGGGAGGAACATGGTGCACCTTAACGGAGGCAGGCTCATTACAGAAATTGAAACCGAAGCATGGATAAAAGAAGCCGAAGATCGTGGCGCAGGCGAAATCCTCCTTACTTCTATGGATCATGATGGCACAAAAGGAGGCTTTGACAATACCCTGCTTAAGAAGATAAACAATACTATTTCCATACCTTTGATCGCATCGGGCGGTGCGGGAAATGTGCAACATTTTATTGATGTTTTTCAGCAAACAGATGTGGATGCAGCTTTGGCAGCTTCGGTTTTCCATTACGGCGAAATACTCATCCCCCATTTGAAACAGATATTGAAGGATAATAATATTGAAGCAAGAATATAATAATGCAAATTGATTTCAGCAAGTCGCAAGGGCTTGTGCCTGTGGTTATACAAGACGAACAAACGCTTGAAGTGCTCATGCTGGGTTACATGAATCAGGAAGCGTACGAGAAAACCTGTGCCGAAAATAAGGTCACCTTTTTTTCACGCACCAAAAACCGCTTATGGACCAAAGGCGAAGAAAGCGGAAATTTTCTTCATGTTAAACACATTAGTATTGATTGCGATAATGATACGTTGCTGATACTGGTAAAACCACAAGGTCCTACCTGCCACACCGGCTCAAGAAGCTGTTTTAAAACTCCCTACAACCAGAATTTTATTTTTCAGTTAGAGCAGATCATTTCCGACAGATATGAAAACCCGGTTGAAACATCGTACGTTAACAAATTACGCAATAAAGGCTTAAATAAAATTGCTCAAAAGGTTGGAGAAGAAGGAGTGGAAACAGTGATAGCCGCATTGGCAGAAACAGAGACTGATCTGATAAACGAATCCTCTGATTTGCTTTTTCATCTTCTGGTGCTGTTAAAAGAGAAAAATCTCGATTTAAAAACAATAGCAGGGAATTTAGAGCAGAGGCATAAATAGGTTCTGTCATTCTGACGAAGGAAGAATCTGTGAATGAAAAGAGATGCTTCGTGCCTCAGCATGACAAATCAGGAAATCATGATCCAAATCCAACACATCACAGACTTCTCCAATCATCATTTTTGTCATTCTGACGAAGGAAGAATTTTTTCTCAGAACACGACAGATGCTTCGAGTGCCTCAGCATGACCAATCAAATTATATGATAACCATCCATCGCATTGCCGAATTATCTGGACACCAAAACCCGGTATTTTCTGTAGAGCCATCGCAAAAGCCTGGCATACTTTTTACGGCTGGCAATGATAAAGGCGTTGTAGAATGGAGCCTTAAAACGATGAGCTTTATCAAGGTAATGTTCCCGGTAAAAAGCTCGGTGTATGCTATGCATTGCGTTCCGGGCAAACCAATTTTAACAGTTGGGGAGCGCAGTGGAGAAATCAGCATATTTGATTTCATTGAACAGAAAGTTACAATGAGCCTCAACCATCATAAGCTGCCTATTTTTGATATTAAATCTATCGTTTCTAAAAACGAACTCATTGCCTGTTCTGAAGATGGCACCGTTTCTGTTTTGAGCCTTCAGGATTACTGTAAGCTTTACCAGTTCAATGTGTCCGCAGAAACTGTACGGGCCATATCAATTAGCCCCGATGAAAGCTTGATAGCATTTGGCTGTAAAGACAACATTATTTATCTCTACGATTCTAAAGATTACTCTCTCATTGCGAAGCTTAATAGCCACACAATGCCTGTTACGTCTCTACAATTCTCCCCAGACGGAAAACACCTGCTTTCAGGCAGTCGCGATGCTCAGCTAAAAGTATGGAACATTATAGATTTCCAATTGCAAGAATCCATCCCCGCCCATCTTTTTGCCATTTACGATATTAAATTCCATCCCACAAAGCCCCTGTTCGCCACGTGCAGCCGAGATAAAACAATTAAAATATGGGATGCATCGACTTATAAATTGCTAAAAACTATCAGTACAGATAAAGGGATGGAAAGCCACCGCCTTTCTGTCAATAAACTTGCCTGGGAAACGGATACAGAAAAACTGATTTCTGTTGGAGATGATAAGATGGTGATGGTGTGGGAGGTTGGTTAGAGCATAAATACTTTAAACAAACCTCTTCACAATCCTTAATTTATGCGAATATTTTCCCAGTTCTTCACTGAAAATCCCCTGATCATCTATCCTGTCTATTTTTACCCTGCCAGCGGCGTGTATTATATGAGAGTTGCCTAACATTATGCCTACATGGATTATGCGCCCCTCTTCGTTATCAAAAAAAGCAAGGTCGCCAGTTTGCGAAGCAGGCAAAAAATCTACAGCTTTCCCCTGCTCAGCTTGCTGACGGGCATCACGATTAATTTTTATGCCGCATAACTTATAAACTATTTGCGCAAATCCGGAGCAATCAATCCCAAACATGGTCCTCCCGCCCCACAGATAAGGAGAATGCAAATAAAATTTCGCAACATGCTCAATACGTTCTTTGAAACTGGCAATCTCCGGAACGAAAATATCTCCATGAAACTCGTAGGCCACATTATTAATCATAAAATCATTTCCGCTTGACGGGAAAAAACATCCTGGGGGCAGATAGATTTTTTCGCCAGTAGCTTGCTTTATTAAATGCTGGCCCACAAATAGCCCGCTTAAGTTTCCTGAATCATTGAATTTTTCAAGATCTTCTTCTTTGATCGAAGCATATTGTTTGGAGTCGATCCATCCTTCATAACTATCGTAAAATGTAAGTGTCCTTGTCCACCTTTCTATGGTTTCTAAAACTTCAAAACAGTCGCCAAACAATAATTGGGATTTTATTTCAGCTTTATCTGAGGGTTCTGCCCTAACCGGGGCAACAGATAGGTTACAGATGCCAAAAAATCGTTCCATATTGATAACTTAGATGCAAATCAACACAAATTATTTGAGCCGCTATTAATCAAACCATATATTTAAAAAAAGTTGAACACACATGAAAGCTATTAAATTAAAAAAAATATTGATCGCTGTTGAAGACAGCCCATACTCCGACAAAGCTACTGAATATGGTTTTTCTTTAGCCCGGCAGATGGGGGCAAGCGTGGCACTTGTGCATGTAAATGAAATGCCTGTTGCCATGCCCTATGCAGCCGATCCGTTAATGAATGAACAGCCTGTGATTATGCCTGAGCTATTGCATGCGCAGGAAGAAGGCAGCCAAAATCTGCTTGACAGAATCAGCACTAAACTTGGAGAAGGCATAACCATGTTCACGTTCAATAAAATCGGGAACCCAAAAGCTGAAATTTTGGCTACTGCCGAAGAATGGGATGCAGATATAATTATACTTGGCACACATGGCCGCACAGGATTTGACCATTTTATTTCGGGCAGCGTTGCCGAAAGTGTAGTGAGAAAAGCTAAATGCCCTATACTAATAATCCCTATTGATGAATCATAATTGGCTTGTAGAATCCTTAGCTATAACTCATAAAAAAAGCGCCATTGGGCGCTTTTGAAATCCAACTAGTAGATTTATTCCATATGTAGCCAGGATTTTTTGGCTAAAAGTTCTTCTTTGCTTTCACGCACATCTTCATCATCTACGCAACAGTCAACCGGGCAAACAGCTGCACATTGAGGCTCATCATGAAAGCCCACACACTCTGTACATTTATCCGGAACTATAAAGTAAACTTCATCAGAAACAGAGGGCTGAGCTTCTTCAGCATTGATTGTTGTACCATCGCCAAAATCAATTATGCCACGCAAGCCTGTTCCATCCGAAAACCGCCAGGCAGCGCCAGCATCATATATTGCATTATTGGGGCATTCTGGTTCGCATGCACCGCAGTTAATGCACTCATCCGTGATTTTAATTGCCATCTTTATCTAAAAACTGTTTTTCTAATCTTAATTTTAGGCCTTCCAACTTTGGAAATATGCGTTTAGCGCAAAGATAACAGAATTTAGCAATTTTATTTTGATGGATTTGATTTTGACACCCGCCAAACGAAAGGATGCTTTTGCAGGTTTAGGCAGCTATCTGCTACATACTGATGGAGCCCTGCAACAGCTTATTCAATCGGCACAGTATAGCAATGCATGGTTTACTACAGAACAAACCTTGCATGCTGTAACATCTATAGGCAAAATGCTGAATGAAGAAGACCTGGAGCTTTGGTTCGGGAGCTTCCAGCAAGCCTGCCAATCAACAACTTCAAAATCGATCGGGCTTGTTCTTGCCGGAAATATCCCTTTAGTGGGTTTTCATGATATTTTATGTGTGCTAGCCTCTGGCCATAAAGCCCTTATAAAATTGTCTTCGCAAGATCAAAAGTTAACTCCATATATTCTTAATAGGCTTGTAGAAATAGAGCCTGCATTTAAAGGCCAGTTTTCATTTACCGAGCGCCTTGCTGATTTTGATGCTGTGATAGCAACCGGTAGCAATAATACATCCAGGTATTTTGAATATTATTTTGGCAAAGTGCCACATATTATACGCAAAAACAGGAACAGTATTTCTGTGCTGAATGGAAATGAGAACGAAAAAGATTTTGAAGCATTAGGGCATGATATTTTTGATTATTATGGCTTAGGCTGCCGAAATGTATCCAAACTCTTTGTTCCAAAAGGATATAATTTCAAAAGCTTTTTCGAAGGGATAGAACTATTTAAAAAGGTAGGCGACCACCATAAATTCAATAATAATTACGATTACAACAAATCTATTTATTTAGTGAATGGCGATAAACATTTGGATAATGGATTTTTGCTATTAAAGGAAGATGAAAGGCTGGCTTCCCCATTGGCAGTTCTTTATTACGAGGAGTATTCTGATATTAAATTGCTGGAAATCAGGCTGAAAGCCATTGCCGATGAAATACAATGCATTTCAACTGCCGAAACATTAGCAGTTGAAATTCAGCAGGCGCCGTTTGGCCAAACCCAACAGCCTAAGCTATGGGATTATGCTGATGGCGTAGATACAATGAAATTTTTAACAAGCCTGTAAGTATGCTCACTACATTTAATAGTTTAAATAGTGTTGATATACCGTTTGCATATATGCCTTGCCGTACCTCATTAAACTATCTGTTTTCGAAGATTTCTTTACAGGATTTAAAGTTATAGCCCTCTTCCCTACATTATCATATGAAACAGATTGGCCAGGCATGATCATGCCAAATCCATTGTCCCAATCATAAAAGCTAAATTCTTTTGTAGCTGGGTTTAAAAGATCTTTGCTCCAATGAAACTGGCTATGCCCCAAATTAAGCTGCGACAATAAAGTTGCCGCAATGTCTGTTTGCCCGCCTAAAGTTGCAATCCTTTTTCCTTTATATTCTGTCTTTAAAGCTCCTCCATAAAACAGAAGGGGAATATGAAATCGGTGAGGGTCATGTATTTCATATTTGTTTTTCGGCAAAATATGCCCATGATCGGCAACAATTATAAATAAGGTATTTTTATACCAGGGCTTAAACTGAGCTTTAGCCAGATAATTGGCAAGAGTGGAGTCTGCATAATACGCTGTGCTCCTAAATTTATCGCCTACATCCCTCCCGGGAAAATACGCTTTGCCAGGAAGCTCAAAAGGCTCGTGATTTGTAAGGGTTTGGATTGTAGAAAAAAATGGCTGCTTTTCATGCTCTAAATCCACAAGTTGTTTATTGTAAACGGCATGGTCATAAGCTCCCCATTTAGAGTTCATATCCTTTTTATCGAAAAAAGGCTCATCAACAATTTTATGATAACTATGGCTTAACAAGTATGATTTCACATTAAAAAACTGGCTTTCGCCACCATAATAAAAGGAGGTTTGATAGCCTTGCTTATCAAATACCTGAGAAAGAGATGCAAGCTTTTCCTGTTTGGAGTTTGCCTTGATAATGCTCCGGGTAGCCTGAGAAGGGAAAGCACTTAATATAGCGATGATACCTTTATCAGTACGATCTCCAGAAGCATAAATATTTGAGAAAAGCAATCCATTAGAAATCAATTTTTCCATGTTTGGCGTTATTCCAGTCTCGCCCCCAAGGCTTTTTATTACATCGGCAGTAAAGCTTTCCATAATGATTATCACCACATTCGGCCGGCTTGTACTTAAAATATTTAAAGGTTTTGTTTCAGAGGCTGGGTATAATTGGCGAACAAGGCTTTTTGCTTTTTCCGTTGAATAATAGGCGTAAGGATTTTTATTGTTATAGGCAT
>JAYVNR010000115.1:0-17981 GCA_043758305.1 Pedobacter sp.
TCTTTTTGAAAGAGCAAATGAAATATTGACATTCCGCATTACGGATATCATGTTCAATGGCAGCGAAGAAGACCTGAAACAAACTTCTGTTACCCAGCCTGCTATTTTTATCCACTCGGTTATTGTTGCAAAAATGTTGGGCAAAGAATTTAACCCTGATATGGTAGCCGGCCATTCTCTTGGCGAATTTTCTGCGTTGGTAGCGGCGGGGGCGCTATCCTTTGAGGATGGTTTGCGCCTGGTTGCTGCTCGGGCAAACGCAATGCAGAAAGCTTGCGAAATACAGCCCTCCACAATGGCTGCTATTTTGGGCCTTGATGATTTTACAGTGGAAGATGTTTGCCAGATGATAAGCGAAGTTGTGGTACCGGCAAATTATAATTGCCCCGGGCAGTTAGTGATATCAGGGAGCATAGAAGGCATAGACAAGGCATGTGCAATGCTTACAGAGCGTGGAGCTAAGCGGGCTATAAAATTGAATGTAGGCGGAGCATTCCACTCTCCGCTTATGGAAATTGCACGGGTTGAGCTTGAAGCTGCAATTAACAATACAGAAATTAATGAGCCGATTTGCCCGGTTTATCAGAATATTAATGCCAAGCCCTACCGGGATGTTGCCAGCATAAAACAAAACCTCATTTATCAGTTAACAGGAGCTGTGCGGTGGACGCAAACAATAGAAAACATGATACACGATGGGGCAACATCCTTTACAGAAGTTGGGCCAGGAAATGTTTTGCAGGGGCTGGTAAGGAAAGTTGACCGCACGGTTGAAACAAAAAGTGCCATAAGCTGATAATAACCACTGTCTAAACAGGTTAAATGTTATGTGTTTCTTATATTTAGCAAACTATAGTGGCCACATCATTTAAGATACGTTTACTTTTATTTATCCTTGCTTTAAGCTTTGCTGCTACAGCTTTAACGCTTAACCTGACTTTTCATAAAGAGGATGTCCTGGTTGCTGACTCTAAACAAATTGAATCTAACCTTCACAAAAAAGAGCAGTTAGTACGTGTTCTTTTAGGTGATGCTAAAATGTTTGCTTCGCTAAAAGGAATCCCTAATAACCATGAGCTGGCAGAAAAGCTAATACCCGACTTAAGAGATTCCCATAAAATTTTTCTTTATACCTATCGGGATAATGAGCTGCAGTTTTGGGGATCAATACGCATAAATCCTCCAACCGATGCAGGCTTAAAAGAGGGCAGCAGTTTTATAAAATTCAAAACAGGCTATTTTGAGGCTATAAAAAAGTCGCAGGGAAATTTTTCTGCAGTTTGCTTTATTCCTATAAAATCACGCTATCCTTATGAAAATGAATATCTGCAAAACGTATTCTCTCCAGACCTCATTGCTACTAATCACCTGGAAATTGCAGGCCTTAATGATAAGGCTGTTTATGGCATCAGGAATTATGAAGGCAAGTATTTATTTTCTGTAAAGCTAAACCCAGTACAAAGCAATAAGCTCTATTCTAAATTTGAACTTCTGGCCTGGATGCTTGCAATATTCAATTCTCTATTATTTATAAATTATTTTTGTGCCTGGCTGGCTGAGAAGGGCAAAATAAAAACATCTGTAGCACTGTTCTTTTTGCTTTTTTTGTTGATCAGGATAATAACATTAAAGTTTAACTGGCTTAGCACACATTTTGATCTGGCTCTTTTCAATTCCCGCCATTTTGTGCCTAATTTCTTTTTTCCTACCCTTGGCGATTTTTTAATAAATACCCTTTGCGCAAGCTGGTTTTTGTTTTTTGCTTTCAGCCACCGCCGAAAAATTAGGTTAACAGATCAACCCATTGGCAGTACTGTTAGCTACATGGTTTTTATATCGCTTGGCGTAATTGCAGGTTTGGTAGCCTTGCAATTGAACGATGTTTTTTACGGGCTTGTAATTAATTCTGATATAAATTTTGATGTTACAAATATTATTAACCTAAACAGCTTGAGCTGGGCAGGAATTTTAGTGTTATGCATTTCTGTGCTCAACCTATACCTGCTTATAGATATTTTATTGGCTATAAGCATTCCGCTTAAGCTTACTAATGTACAACGCTTAACTACGTTCCTGGGAGGCATAATAATCTTGCTAATAATTAAAGTTGTTACTAATCAACTGAATGTGCTTTTTATGCTTTTTGCTGCCATACTTTTTATAAGAGCTTGGATGGTATATATCAAAAAAGATGCATTTGATATGGGGATAGTTGTAACTACAGTTCTCCTGTTTGCAATTTTGTGCTCCTTAAAGCTATCCGAATTTAAACAGCAACAAGAGCTGGAGCAGCGCATAGAAATAAGCCGAACATTATCATCATCTGAGGATAATCAAGCAGTTGACGATTTCGTGAAAACTGAAGGCGGCATCTTAAACGATGACGATATAATCAATGGGTTTGAAACCCCCAATGCCTCCGCCCTTTTAAAAACTAAACTGCAGAAATATTATTTTGAAGGCTATTTGTCAAAATATGATTTTACCGTTTTTCAGGAAAAGCTTAACACTGATACAGCGAACGGATACAATAAAGAAGCGATAGAAAATTTAAAAAAGCTAGTTGTTTCTGGCACAACTAAAGTATCTAAATACTTTTACCATGTTACAAATACATTTGGCTCCAAAGATTATTTTGGCATTTTTCCAGTTGTTAAAAATGGCCGAGTACTAGGCAATCTTTTTATTGAGCTTAAATCAAAAACTTTCTATAACCCATTAGTTTCGCCAAAAGTTTTAGCTGATGGCACTAAAGATTATGATGAAAACTATAAGCCTTATTCTTTTGCGTTTTACCAAGACGGAAAGTTGATTGGGCAGTATGGAAAATACGTCTACAGCCTTACTAACAAAGATTTTTCTGGGAAGCTTAAAAAGTTTTCATTTAAAGATAAAGATGCCTTTAACCACCTTATTTACCAGCCCAATAACCATCTCCTGATTATTGTTAGCATAGCTGAAACAGGTATAATGTTGCAAATTGCATCTATATCTTTTTTATTCCTGGTACTGCTGGTCTTTGCAGTGATATGTGTAACTGCAATTTGGTTATGGAAAAATATTTCAGCAAGCAGCTTAGTGTTCAGAAAGTTTAAATGGAGCACATTGGTTTCAACTTATTCGGTGCTTTATAAAACTCGCATACAGGCATCAATGGTAGCAGCAGTTGTAACTACGCTGATCTTGGTAGGCTTTATAACTTATTTCAGCATCAGCCAGCAATACAAAGCACAACAACAGCAAAGCCTTATTGATAATATTAACAAAATCACATTTGGCTTTGAGAAAAAAATGTTTGCTAACGGAGAGCCTAAAATCAACGAACAGGCTTTTACCGCTTTTGCCGATTTTAACTCTGTAGATTTAAATTATTTTGATGTTGATGGAAAAGTGCTGTACAGCACGCAGCCCAAAATTTATGAGAGCGAACTGGTTGCCCCGCGAATCAATGCTCTTGCTTATGTATATCTAAATGGCTTCCAGCAATCAGAATATCTTAATCCTGACGAAGTTATCGGGCAATTAAATTATATTGAAGCTTATAAGCCAATACGCAATAGCAATAATCAAACTGTGGGATATCTCGGCCTTCCTTATTTTTCTTATAAAACCGACTTTGATGAACGTATCGGCTTGTTTTTAAATACGCTGGTAAATGTTTATGCATTAGTTTTTGTAGCAATAGGCTTCTTTGCAGTTTTTATTGCCAATAAAATTACAGCTCCGCTCACGCTGGTTCAAAAAAGCCTTAGCCAAACAACCATTGGCAGAAAAAATGAACCAATAATTTGGAAACGAAATGACGAGATTGGAAGTTTAGTAAAAGAATATAACAACATGATTGAGGCTTTAGACGAGAGTACTGTGCGTCTGGCAAGCTCAGAACGCGAAACAGCCTGGAAAGAAATGGCCAAGCAGGTTGCTCATGAAATTAAAAATCCGCTCACTCCTTTAAAATTGGGCGTCCAACTGCTTGATAAATCATGGAGAGAGAAAGATCCAAACTTTGATAAAAAATTTGAAAAATTCAGCAAGTCTTTTATTGAGCAGATAGAAAGCCTCTCGCATATTGCATCAGAATTTTCAAATTTTGCTAAAATGCCAGAAACTACTCTGGAAGAGGTCAAGTTATTGGGAGTAGTGGAACGTTCTATAGAAGTGTACAGCAAAACAGAAAATGTGAGCATTCAGCTAGTAGATAGGCTGATGCCTGAAACAATTATCAGGGGCGATAAAGATCAGCTATTGCGATGCTTTAACAACCTGATTAAAAATGCTATAGAATCTGTGCCAGAAAGCCGTAAAGGAATTATTGCAATTACTTTGAAACAGGATGAACGGCATGCGATCATCGAGATAGAAGATAATGGAAAAGGCATACCCGAAGGATTGCAAAACAGGATATTCAACCCAAATTTTACTACCAAAAGTTCAGGGACCGGGCTGGGGCTAGCATTTATAAAACAAGCTATCGGCAATATGTCAGGCACCATAAATTTCACCACCGAAATTGATAAGGGCACCACTTTTTATATCACTCTTCCATTGGCTTAATGCTTAAAATTGTAACCCTGATAACTGTGTGCGGCATATTCTTCAGCACGGTTAAAGTATCAGGGCAAACGATAGAACGGCAAAAACGCATCAGTATTAAACAGGATACCGTACAAATTGATACGCTTAGCATTGTACCAGGTTCTATAACAGTTAAAAACCTTTCTGGAGAAATTTTACTGCCTTTATACTACCAGATTGTATACGATAAAGCGCTATTGGTTTGGAAAACAAAACCTGCTGTAGCAGAAGTAGAAATTTCATACAAAACACTGCCCATATTGCTATCCAGGCGATATTTCAACAAAGACCCCAAGCTTATTGGCGAAACCACAGTAGATAATACACCTTACATATACAACACCAAAAACGGCGAAAATACCCTGTTTTCTTTTTCCGGGCTTAATAAAAGTGGGAGCATTTCTCGCAGCGTAGGTTTTGGAAATACACAAGGCCTTAGCGTAAATTCTAATATGGTTTTGCAGCTGTCGGGCAAAATTGCAGGCGATGTTGACATACTTGCTGCAATCTCTGACGATAATATCCCCATACAGCCGGGCGGCAATACACAGCAAATCAATGATTTTGATAAAGTATTTATTCAGCTTTCCCGCCGCAATACCTCCGTTGTAGCCGGCGATTATGAATTGCGCAGGCCCGATAGCTATTTCATGAATTTTTTTAAACGTGCTCAGGGAGGCTCATTCTCTACAGCATACCAAACCGAAAATGGGTGGAGGTATAAAAGCAATTTATCTGTTGCAGTAGCCAAAGGCCGGTCGGCAAGGAATATTGTACAGGGAATTGAAGGGAATCAAGGCCCATATCGCCTTACTGGGAATAATGTTGAGCAGTTTATAATTGTGCTTTCGGGCACCGAGAGGATTTATTTAGATGGTGAGCTTTTACGTAGGGGCCAGGAAAATGATTATGTAATTGATTATAATACCTCAGAATTAAGCTTTACGCCCAAAAGGCTAATTACTCAAAATAGCCGAATTATAATTGAGTTTGAATATTCCGATAAAAATTATGCTCGTGCCCTTACCTATGCCAATCAGGAAATAAGCAAAGCGAAGATGTTGTTCAAGATCAACTTGTATAACGAACAGGATAACCCTAATCGCCCTTTTTTGCAACTGCTAAGCCCAAACCAGAAACAGTTCCTTCAGGATATTGGAAATCAAACCAATCAGGCTTTTTTTAGCAATGCGGATAGTGTGCCTTTTAACAGCAATGAAATACTTTATAAAAAGCTTGATACTTTGGGGGCAAAGGGGGTATATGTTTATTCAAGCAATCCACAACTGGCAAAATATCGATTGGGTTTTTCATTTGTTGGGCAAGGGCAGGGAAATTACAAACTGAGCACAACTTCAGCTGCCAACGGGCGTGTGTTTGAATTTGCTGCTCTGGTAGCTGGTTCTAAACAAGGGAGCTACGAACCCATAACATTGCTCATAACTCCTAAAAAACAGCAGTTGATAACCTTTGGTACAGATTATAAATTTAACAAAACCACCTTTTTGAGCAGTGAACTTGCCCTGAGCAATAATGATGTGAATCTTTTTTCTGCTATTGGAAATTCGGCCAATGCTGGCATGGCATTGAAATTAATGGCAGGAAATGAACATAAATTTAACCGGGATAGCCTGGGATTAAAAATTATAAGCAATGCCAGCCTTGAATTAACAAGCATTGGCTTTAAACCTATTGAAAGATATCGGCCTGTTGAGTTTGAACGGGATTTTAATCTGGCTGGAATTACTGATCCTTCTCCCGAAAGGCTAGGTAAAGCAAGCATTAGTTTATTCAAAGATGTTTCAAGGCAAATAGGTTATCAGCTTGCTGCATTTACAAGGCTTGCCCAATATAGTGGAGTACAGCATAGCGTTAATGCAAACTATCATTTAGCCAATTATCGTTTTGCCTATAATGGCAACTTGCTCAATTCATCTTCTGTATTAAACAATGGAAAATTTTTCAGGCAATCCGCAATTCTAAGCCGAGGAATTAAAAATCTGGAGCTTGGTTTGAGCTTGGAGCAGGAAAAAAATAGTACAGTAGATTTAAAAACACAATTGTTGGCACTTTATAGTTTTTTCTTTAACCAGTATAAACTTCAGTTGGCAAGCAATAGCAGTATGCCAAATAAATTCATGATAGAATATGGCAGGAGATATGATAAATTGCCTGTTGGGTATACCTTAATAGCCTCCTCTGTAGCGGATATAATTAACGCTGGCTTACAATTAAATAAAAATCCAAATTCAATACTATCCATTTCATCTACCTATCGTTTGGTAAATTATAATAATCGGCTTGCTTATCAGGATGAAAGCACCTTGTTAGGCAGAACAGAATATTCACTTAACCTATGGAAAGGATTTTTAAATAGTTCCACATTTTACGAGTTAGGCACAGGCCAGGAGCCAAAGCGAGAATTTACTTATCTGGAAGTTCAGGCAGGGCAGGGCGCATATGCCTGGAACGATTATAACAAAAATGGGATTAAAGAACTAAACGAGTTTGAAACCGCCCGATATCAGGACCAGGCTGTTTTTATACGAATATTTCAACCCACTAACCAATTTGTTAAGACTAATTATACGACTATAGACCAAACTTTGAGGCTCTCGCCTGCTTTGCTATTTGGCACCTCAAGCCCAAGCTTCATAGCTAAAATTTCTAACCAAACAGAGTTAAAAACAGATAGGAAAATTTTTGATAAGGCAGGGCTGAATATCTTAAATCCTTTTCACACACAAATAGATGAGGCAAATCTCGTATCGCTAAATTCATATTTTAGGAATACGCTTTTCTTTAACCGTAACAGCCCCATGTTTGGCTTAGACCTAAATTACCAGCAAAACAGCAGTAAAATACTGCTTACAAATGGTTTTGACAGCCGCAGTAGAAGCACAACCGGAATAAGGATGCGATACAACCTGGTAAAAAAATCTAATCTTATTATTCAGGCAAATACCGGGACAAAACTTTATCAATCGGGGCTTTTTAAACAGCAAAACTATTCAATACATTTTATTGAGTTTTTGCCACAGTTTGATTATTTAGTTAATACAGGTTTTAGGCTAACATTTTCAGGTGGATATATTAACCAACAAAATGGGGTTGCCGTAGGAGGCGAAAAATCTGCTAACCTGCGGTTAAGCACAGAAGCCAGGTATAACATTTTAAAAAAAGGGGCAATTACTTCCCGGATAAACATTTTAAGGAACAATTATATAGGCGGCTTAAACTCGCCGGTATCGTATGAAATGCTTGAAGGGCTTCAGCCGGGAAATAATTTAGTTTGGGATTTAGGGCTACAGCGTGGAGTAGCTAATGGTATCCAGTTGAATATAAACTATCAGGGCAGAAAGTCCCCTGGTGTTAATGCGGTTCATACGGGTGGCGTTCAGGTAAGGGCATTTTTCTAACTATCGTACAGCTCCTAAAATCTCATTTACGAAATGAGGAACAATTGCGGGGTAAAAAATGATAGTTATTATTATTCCGGAAATAGCCCCGTAAAAATGTGCATCATGATTTATATGGCTCGACTGTTTTGATGCATACGCACTATAAATAAGATACAGTGCTCCAAATATTATCGCTGGGATGGGAACAGGGATAAACATTAAATAAAAACTGGTTAGCGGATTGAACAGGATATAGCTAAAAACTACTGCAGAAATTGCCCCCGAGGCACCCAGGCTATTGTACCAAAAATGTTCTTTATGCTGTAAAATGGTGCTTATATCGCTTAAAGCGAGGCTGGAAACATATAATACCCCAAACTGCCATGAACCTAATAATTTCTCCAGGGTAAATGCAAAGAAATAGTATGACATCATATTAAAAAACAAATGTCCCCAATCCTGATGGATCAGCCCACTTGTAATCAGGGAATACACTCTTTCGCCCCGGCTAACGCTGTATGGGTGAAGCATGAACTTGCCATAAATAGCAGGGTCATAAAAAGCGTAAAGGCTGGTAATTAGCGTAATTATGAACAGTATGCTGGCTACTGGGGTTTCCACGATATATTGTTCCATAATATTTTGAGAAGCACTAGCAGTAAAATAATGATATTGCAGCAATACAATATCAACTAATTATCCGGGATGCACATTAAAGCATTGGGAGCGATTAATACAAGCCCTCTGGCCCGAAGCAAACCTTAACAGTTACTGAGGCAAAGCTGTACATATCAGGATTGTTGTTTCTGAATATTAAAGGTGGGTCATTATATCCATCAAGCCCTTCTCCAAACGTAACATTGAATTGATAATTCAAGTTTACCTTATATCGTGTAAAACCATAACGGTCTGCTATATCAAAGTTGACGCCTATATTGGCAGGCACCATTAAGTTCATGCTTTTGCTCACACCCGGGAAAACGTGCCCTGTTCCTGGCTGTATCCTCACAATGTCTTTCATATTATTATTTACAAATCCAATGCCCGTACCTAAATAAGTCCCACGGATGGCATATAAAAAATTGCTTTGGTCAAAATCCACTACCTGTGCCAACTCTATTTTCCCAGAAGCAATAAGGGCCGAATAATTATTTTTAAAAAAACGCAAGTGAGGGTCTGTTAATTTGTCGCCGCCGGTTATAGAACCAGATTGAAACTCCAGGCCGGCACTTACAAACGGGTTAATATTAAAATCTGCAGCAACAGAAATAGTGCGTCCAAGGGGATGTTTAATAACATCGGCAAAAGATTGGTTAACTCCACCGCCAACTCCGGCACTGAATTTATAATAATTATATTGCGCTGAAGCCGATAAAGAAAAGAGTATAATTAAGATAAGGATATTAAATTTTTTCACAATCAATTATCTAGAGTATAACAAATATATATTAAAACGACGAATTCTTGCCAAATATAAGGCAACCTTGCCCGTAAAATAATAAAAAATTTAATAGTTAAATCATTCTACTAAAAAAATGCTAAATTTTAAAGCATACAAGCACACATCAAAAGAGCGCTTTTTACAATATGTGATTATAGATACCCAATCCGATCCACATTCTGATTCTCAACCCTCATCGTTTAAGCAAAAGGAATTAGGAAAAATATTAGTAAACGAACTATTGTCAATAGGGCTCACTGACGCCGAATTAGATGAACAGGGATATGTTTATGCAACTATCCCTTCAAATTCTTCAAAAAATGTACCTGTTATTTGTTTTTGTTCACATATGGATACTTCGCCTGATTGTAGCGGCAATGGCGTAAAGCCGATTTTGCACACCAATTATCAGGGACAGGATATTATTCTACCGGATGATCCCTCACAAATTATAAAGATGGATAAACATCCGGATTTAAAAGATCAGATAGGAAATGATTTGATTACGGCAAGTGGAACAACATTATTGGGAGCAGATAACAAGGCTGGCCTAGCAGAAATTGTAGATGCAGCAAACTATTTGGTTTCTCATCCCGAAGTAAAACATGGAGCTATAAAATTATTGTTCACTCCCGATGAGGAGATTGGGCGTGGAGTGGATAAAGTGGACCTGATTAAATTAGGCGCAGATTATGCTTATACTATTGATGGAGAAAGTTTGGGGTCAATTGAAAACGAAACTTTTTCAGCCAATGGCGCCATAATAACTATTAAAGGGCTAAGTGCTCATCCCGGCTTTGCAAAAGGGCGAATGGAAAGTGCTATAAAAATTGCATCAGAGATTGTAGCCAATCTTCCAAAAGATAAACTTTCACCCGAAAGTACGAGCGGTATGGAAGGCTTTATCCATCCGGTTTCAATTAAAGGAGATGTGGAAGAAGCTATAATAGAATTTATAATAAGGGATTTTACTTATGAAGGTTTAGTATTATCAGGGAGGATATTAGAAGAAATTGCCAAAGAGGTTGTACAGCACTATCCTGAATCATCTTTTAAACTGGAGATAAAAGAACAGTACCGTAATATGAAACAAATTATTGACCTGCACCCGCAGGTGATAAAACATGCAATAACAGCAATAGAACGAGCAGGCTTAAACCCTAAGCTTCAAAGGATCCGTGGCGGTACAGACGGTTCAAGATTGTCTTTTATGGGCTTGCCTTGCCCCAATATTTTTGCTGGCGAACATGCATTTCATAGCAAACAGGAGTGGGTTTCTGTACAGGATATGCAAAAAGCAACAGAAACTATGGTTCATCTGGCAGCTATCTGGGAAGAACAAGCCTAATGCTGGTAAATTAATTAGGCCTAATTCTTATTATTAAGTCGCTAAATAAATGCCTTTCGTCTAAAAATAAGCCTTGCTTAGCTCATATATCTCGAAGCGATGCTCATTAGGGTTACGTTTGCAGTTATGGATATTAGAAATTTCTACTCAAATAAATATATTCAACCGCTTTTGCACATCCTATTCTGGGGCCTGCTTATATTTTCACCATACTTATTTCGCAACGAAGAAACCTGGAACGGGTTTAACGACTGGCAGTTAAGAATACTTGTTTATAAAGTTTTACTGGCAATACTGTTTTATTTCAACATGTATTTTTTATATCCGGTAATATATAAAAAACGTGGAATCGGCATCTATATCCTTTTTGTATTATTAACAATTGCCGTTTTAATATCCTTATCTTTTTACTTAGACCGGTTGATCTTTTCTGAACAGATTGGTAGAAGAGGACCCCCTATACGCCCAGGGAGACAAGGTGGAGGAGGACCGCCAAGGCACAATGATGGCGAGCCTAGTTTTGATATCTTTTTGGGGTGGATTTGGAGCACCATCTTGCCGTATTTATTTGTTTCGGGCATCAGCTTTAGCTACAGCCTTTTTCGAGACAGCTCTAAAGAAGAGAAGCTAAAAAAAGAGCGGGAAAATGAGAATTTAAAAACAGAGCTTAGTTTTTTGCGCTCTCAGGTGAGCCCTCATTTCATTTTCAATGTTTTAAACAATATGGTATCCTTAGCTCGCAAAAAATCAGATTTGCTAGAGCCCTCTCTCATACAATTATCTAACCTTATACGTTATATGCTGTACGAAAATGATGAGGAGAAAGTAAGCCTGCAACGCGAAGTAGAGTATCTTCATAATTATATAGATTTGCAATTGTTGCGCTTTGGCGATGATGTTAATATAACGTTCCATCCACAAAAGAACCTTGGGGGGTATGTAATAGAGCCAATGCTGCTTACTGCATTTGTAGAAAATGCGTTTAAACATGGCGTAGGCATGGTAGAAAATCCACATATAGATATTACGCTCAATGTGGATGAAGAAACAGGATGGATGGATTTTAAAGTTATGAATGCCGTTGCCCCTCAGCAAGATACAAAAGACAAGAGCTCTGGTATAGGGCTTGTAAATGTAAAACGGCGCTTAGAACTGTTGTACCATGAGAATTATAACCTGGATATTATGCATACCGAAAGCGTTTTTATAGCAAGCCTTAAAATTAAGCTAAAGTGATTAAGTGCTTATTAGTTGACGACGAAAAGCTCGCCCGTGAGCTGATGGAAGATAACATTAGCCAGGTCCCCTTTTTAACGATGCAGGGACAGTGCAAAAATGCCATAGAGGCGATGGAGTTTTTGCGCAAAGATCCCGTAGATCTTATTTTCCTTGATATCCAGATGCCGGGCATTTCCGGTTTGCAATTTTTAAACAGCCTTACTAATCCTCCCTTGGTGATACTTGTTACTGCATATGAAAAATATGCTTTAGAAGGGTTTGATTTAGATGTGCTTGATTATCTGGTTAAGCCTGTATCATTTGACCGATTTTTAAAATCAGCGAATAAAGCCCTTGAGATTTTTACGCTGCGGCAGCAAAAAAACTCGCCTTCCAAGCCTGATCAGGACCATCTTTTTGTAAATGCAGACTATTCTTTAGTGAAAATAAATATTGCAAGCATCTTGTACATAGAGGGGCTTAAAGATTATATCAAAATTTATTTAAAAGATGCTCCAAAGCCAGTTATTACTCGTTTAAGCATGCGGTTTATGGAAGAAAAATTGCCCACGGGCAAATTTATGCGTGTACACAAATCATTTATAGTAGCCTTAGATAAAATTACCATTTTTAAAAAGAACCGCATTCTTTTTGCTGATGTTGAAGTTCCAGTGAGTGATAATTACAGGGATGAATTGTTGGCTTATATTGGCCAGCAGCAATAATTTTATCAAACACAAATAACACTTTTTAACAATCCCTTAACAGATTAGCATCTTCTGCCCCCTTAAATTTGCTAAAAAGAAAAACATGAAAAAATTCAAATTCAAAATTACATCAGGGCTATTTGCTCTTGTTATAATTAGCCATTTTGCTACAATGGCACAAAAGCTTTCAGATGTTCAGGAAAGAGGCTTGCTCGCTCCTGCGAATGTAAAAATTGACGGCAAGCCAACAGAATGGGGAGCGGCGTATCAGGCTTATAATAAAGCAACTCTGGTATACTATACTATTGCTAACGATAGCAAGAACCTGTATTTAGTAATACACTCAACAGATAAAACCGTTAGCAATAAAATAATGCGGGGCGGCATAACATTTAACATAAGCAGGTCAGGCAAAAAGAAAGATAAAAACGGCCCAACTGTAACTTTCCCGGTCGTTGGCTCAACAGATGCCCGTACTTTGATGCAAGGGATGCGGGGCGGCGGACAGTCTGGTTCTATACGTGTAGAGATGGGCCAAATGAATCCTGATGAAATGGTTAAGCGTGCAGATTCTGTAATGGCAGAGGCTAATAAAAAGCAAATAGCAGCATTAAAAGAAATTAAAGTATTTGGGCTAAAAGGCATAACAGACAGCCTTATTTCTATATATAACGAATATGGTGTAAAGGCTATGGCATCTTTCGATGCCAAGGGTGCGTTTACGTATGAGCTGGCACTTCCATTGGATATGATTGGGCTCGCGACAGGCAGCCAAAAAGAATTTTTTTATAATGTTCAGCTTAACGGGCTGCAGTTAAATGGAATTCAGATTGCTACTGGAATACCTGCAGGAGCAGGTGGTGGGAATACTGAAAGGGTAATAATTACAAGCGGGGGTGCCGGAGGTGGCAACATCAACCGGACAATATCTGATATGATGTCAATGCTTAGCCCTACAGATTTTTGGGGCAAATATATACTTGCTAAAAAATAAAGAGCCTTGTAGCTAAAAAAACGCATTTGGTATCATTTCTTAAAGCAGAGGTATCATTTACAAGTTAACAGATAAATTTATAATTACCATTGTTTTACCAATTAAAAGCAAATGAAAACTAACATCACCAAAAGGATTAAAGTAACCTTCAGTTTACTAGCGGTATTATGTGCTGCTTTTTCTGTGAATGCACAAAAGCAGTCAGATATTCAGGCAAATAGTGTATTATCTCCTGATAAAATAAAGATCGATGGCAAATTAACAGAATGGAGCGATTTTCAGGCCTTCAATAAAACCACGCTGTTAAATTACACCTTATCTAATGACGATAAAAATCTTTATCTGGCAATAAAATCAATAGACCCTTCCAATAATTCTAAAATAATGATGGGCGGAATAAGCTTTATTGTTAATACTGACGGCAAAAAGAAAGAAAAAGATGGCTTTATAGTAACGTATCCGGTTATCGATCAGGCTGCAATGCGTGCTCAGGGTGGCCAACGTGGCCAGGGCAATGCTGCCGGTGGCGGACGTCCTCAAGCTGGTGCTCCCGGTGGCCAATTTGGCCAGGGCCAGCAATCACTAACTCCAAAGCAAAGAGATTCAATGACGCTTGTCAGAAATACACAACAACTTGCCTCGGTAAAAGAAATTAAAGTTATAGGGTTTAAAGATATCCCCGATAGCCTTATATCAATTTATAACGAGTTTGGCGTAAAAGCAGTAGCATCGTTTGATGCATCTGGCGCATTTCAGTATGAATTAGCAATACCTTTGAAGTCTCTCGGCCTTTCTGCCGACAAGCCAAAAGAATTTGCCTATAGCATTAAAGTTAATGGTCGCCAATTAGGTGGTGGCGGCTTTGGGGGAGGGCAAGGAGCTGGCGGCGGAGGTGCTGGTGGGCCAGGCGGTGGCGGCGATAGGCAAGGCGGTGGTGGAGGCTTCGGAGGAGGCAACAATTTAGCAATGTTTACCCCTACAGACTTTTGGGGAAAATACATTCTTGCAAAAAAATAACCAATTGTGGGTAATTTTAATGGAGATTCCGCTTCGACAAGTTTAATAAAATAGAAATTGCCAGTATTTGAATCATATAACCTTTAGTATAATAAATTG
Source organism: Pedobacter sp. (assembly GCA_043758305.1). Lineage (GTDB taxonomy): Bacteria > Bacteroidota > Bacteroidia > Sphingobacteriales > Sphingobacteriaceae > JAQSWM01. The sequence continues at coordinate 14,801 of JAYVNR010000115.1, forward strand.
ACAAAAAAATAATTAAAAACATGAAAATAATTAAAACATCTGTGCTGTACATTTTTACCTGTCTAAGTTTTAGCGGATTGGCTCAACAACAAAAACCTAAAGTAGGTGAAAAGCCCGTCATGCTAATGAACCGAATTGGACCTTCAACATCGGAACTTTACGTAGCCAACACTGACGGAACGGGTGAGCATAAACTTTTTGCCAATTCAGGATTTGATTATCATGCTTCCTTCTCAGCTGACGGAAAATGGATTGTTTTTACCTCAGAGAGTAACGGTTTCGGTCAGGCAGACATTTATCGTGTTCATCCAGATGGTAGCGGATTACAACGGCTTACTGATAGTCCCGCGTTAGATGACCAAGCCTCTCTGTCACCTGATGGTAGTCAAATTGCTTTTGTATCGACAAGAGAAAAACGCACTGCCAACATTTGGACTCTTAACCTTAAAACAAAAAAGTTATCTAATCTGACGGCACAAACAGGAATAGCTGGAGATGCAACGAAACCGAATGGCTTTTTTCATCCATCGTGGTCACCAGATGGCAAATGGATTGCATTTTCGTCAGACCGAAATACGGAGTGGATAGGACACGGAAATGGTTCAGGGTGGGAACATGTGCAGGAACTTCGCATTTATATTATGCACCCAGATGGTACAGGACTTCGGTGTATTTCAAAAACAGGCGTTTGCTCTGGAGCTCCTAAATGGTCTCCTGATGGAAAGCAAATTGTGTTTTATGAAATTGCGGTAGAAGATACATGGGCGGCAAGAAGACCCAACCTCGCTAAAAAAGCAATTTCTCAAATAATATCAGTAAATATCGAAACAGGTGAGCGAACCGAGCGTACTTCAGGAACTGGTTTGAAATTATTACCTCAATTCTTAACGAAAGATAAGATTGGCTATTTGACTAAAGCTGTCCCCAATGCAGGTCTAAACTATACGAATGGAACGGTAGTAAAAGGAGATATGCGTTCACCTTCATGGTCAACTGATGGAAGCAAAGTGGTTTATGAAAAAGTAGATTTTAAAGCAAGACCGCAAGACCAGTTGCTCTACAGTTGGGATTCTAAGTATGACAATCGTTATACGGATGTATTCCCTAATTTTTCAAAAGACGGCAAACTCGTCATCACTGAAAAAGCTTTAAATTCATCAATTGCGATTATGGATGCCAATGGGTCCAATAGAAAGCGGATTTTTAACGCAGATAGTGGCGCAGCATTTATGCCTACTTGGTCGCCAGATGGTCAATGGATTGCCTTCGGATATGGCGGATATTTACAATCTCGGAAAACACAGGGCGCAAAGATAATGATGGTAAAAAGAGACGGAACCAATGCTCAAGACTTAACAGATGGTTTGCCAAACTCTGGGTTTCCGAGTTGGTCACCCGATGGTAAAAAAATTGTCTATCGTGTTTGGGGTGGCAAAGATTTGGGATTACGCATACTTGACATCAAAGACCATTCGGTGAAAATTCTTACAACAGATTACGATAATATACCGTTCTGGTCTCCCGACGGCAAACTAATTTCATTCACCCGTAAGCATGACAACAACAACTTTGATATTTACACCATAAAGCCCGATGGCTCTGACTTACGTCAACTGACGACATCACCAGCAAATGATGCACATGCGTTTTGGACTGACGACAGCAAACATCTTATGTGGAGCAGTGGGATATATGGATTCAAGGATGAGGCAGCGTTATACGACGATACTTTTCAGCCTTATGGTGCCATATTTATTATGAATGCAGATGGTAGTGATAAGCGTCAACTTACAGACAGTCCTTGGGAAGATTCTATGCCTGTCTATGTAACAAAAAGCAAATAGCCTTAGAAATAAATACGCTGTTGGACAAAAAACTACCCACAACAAAAGTATTGCTGCAAGTGGGGCAGGTTTAATGCGATTTAAAAAAAGTATCATTATGAATAAAATCCTACTTCTGCTTGCTGTCATCAGTATTTCAGCAAAGTTGTTTGCTCAGGTTCCGCAAGGCGGTGCCCGGCCTGTGCCACCTCCATTGCCATCTCGCGAAGTTAGCGGAGTTGTAAAGGATTCTACTGATAACACCATACCAGGAGCATCTGTAACACTTACTTCAGCTAAAGATACCCTGAAAACTACTACCAATGCTGATGGGATATTTGTATTCAGGAATGTAAAAGTGGCGACCTTTTTTCTTACTGTAAGCAGTTTGGGCTACAAAACACAGACTGCTAAGCGCCTTGAAAACGATGCTGTAGCCAGGCTTGTATTATCCCCGGTTGTACTTAAAAATGATTCCAGGATACTTAACGAAGTAGTGGTTAATGGAACCCCAAGCATCATATATAAAACAGATACTGTTGAGTACAGAGCAAGCGATTATAAAGTTCGGGCCAATGCTACAGTAGATGAACTACTAAAGAAAATGGAAGGGTTCGAAGTTGCATCAGACGGAAGCGTAACCCATATGGGCCAGGCTGTTGCTTCTGCAAAGCTGAACGGAAAAACAATATCCGGCGGCGATGTAGCTTCAACAATCCAAAGCCTTCCGGCTGATATTGTTGAGAGGATACAGGTAGTAGATGATTATGGAAATGAAGCTGCCCGTACTGGCGTTAAATCTGGCGATCCGAGCAAAGTCTTAAATATCACAACAAAAGCCGATCGTTCTATTGGCAATATGGCACGTATTAATACCGGAGCTGGAAGCAAAGAAAGGTACAATGCACAGGCCAACCTCACCCGTTTAAATGCAAACCAAACTATACAGGTAAATGGCAATATCAACAACACAGTAAATGGAGTAAGCAGTACCGGCGGAGCTCAAGCCGGAGCTTCAACCCAAGGCGGGGGAGTGCCCGCGGGAGCAATGATTACAGGTGGTGGTGGTGGACAAGCAGGTGGTGGCGGTGGAGCCCGTACAGGTGGAACTGGCACTACGGCTTCTGCAAATACATCTTCTGGCACAGGTGGTACTACCAACACAGGCAGCCCTTCTTTTACCTACCGCGATGATTGGGGGAAGAGGGTTAATGTAAATATGAATTATTCTTACAGATACACTAACAGAAATACTTTCAGCAGCAGCGAAGCGCAACAGTTTAGCACCTTAGGCACTACATTCTCTAATAATGAAACCAGTGGTGACAATAACAACAAGAACCACACTTTTTCCATGG
>JAYVNR010000116.1:0-6142 GCA_043758305.1 Pedobacter sp.
CCGTTAAAATACGTATCAATTACAGCATCAAAAACCGGGTTTGTATGGGATAAGGCACTAAAAAGCGTCATACATGATTTTAATTTCATATCGTCGGGGCTTCCAAAAACCTGGCTGGCAGTTTTGTTTTCAATTGCCAGCAATGCTGCTGAAATTTCTATTAGCCGCATCCCTAAAAGCGGGTGGCCTAAAAATTCTATTGCTTCATCTAAATTCTTTATGGCGTAATATTTTGAGGTTTCGCTAAAGCCCAACCCCGCAATTTGCGGAAAAATAAACCACATCCAATGCGTTTGTTTCTTGCCGCTTTTAATTTCTGCCAACGCATCCTGGTAAGTGGTTTTCTGGGCAGATATAAATCGGTTTAAGCTTAATTTATCTTGCATGGATAAAACTCAAGATAATTTACTTCAATATCGCTTCAATTTCTTTCAACTCTTCCTCACTAAATTTTGTGTTCTTCAAACTTTCTAAAGAGTCTAAAAGCTGTGCGGGCTTGCTTGCGCCTACCAAAACAGAGGTAATTCGATCATCTTTAAGCAGCCATGAGAGTGCCATGTGCGCAAGCTTTTGTCCACGCTGCTGGGCTAGCTTGTTCAAACGTTTTATTTTATCCAATGCTTCAGTGGTAATATGGCTTTCGTTTAAAAATACCCCGCTTTTTGCAATGCGTGAATCCGAAGGGATTCCATTGAGGTATTTATCTGTTAACATTCCCTGTGCGAGAGGCGAAAATGGGATACAGCCCACACCTTCATTTTCTAGCAAATCTAACAGGCCGCCTTCTGCCCATCTTTCGAACATGGAATACTTGGGCTGGTGGATAATGCATGGCGTGCCTAGTTTTTTTAATATGGCGATAGCTTTTTCTGCTTCCGGAGCTTCGTAGTTTGAAATGCCAACGTACAAAGCTTTGCCCTGCCGTACAATCAGATCAAGGGCAGTCATTGTTTCCTCAAGTGGGGTATCTGGATCTGGGCGATGGTGGTAGAATATATCTACATAATCTAATTTCATACGTTTCAGGCTTTGGTCTAAGCTTGAAACCAGATATTTTTTTGATCCCCATTCTCCGTAAGGCCCTTCCCACATATAATACCCGGCTTTGGTAGAAATGATAAGCTCATCGCGATAGCCACGCAGATCATGTTTCAAAATTTTACCAAAAGTTTCCTCTGCCGATCCGGGAGGAGGGCCGTAGTTGTTGGCAAGGTCAATGTGGGTTATACCGTTATCAAAAGCTGTGTGTATAATATTCCGACAGTTTTCATACAAGTCCACATAACCGAAATTATGCCATAAGCCAAGCGAAATTGCCGGCAGCTTCAAGCCGCTTTTACCGCATCGGCGGTATTCCATTTCTTGATATCGTGTTGAAGATGGTGAGTAAGTCATATGATTTTGGATTACCAGTAAATTGTATAAAGTGCAATTAGCATTCCGACAATAAGGAGGGAGCCAACTGTGAATTGAGGCGTTAAGCGAAACATGGTTTTGTCAACTGCAAGGCTATTTGGTTTATGGCCACGGCTGTTTTCATACAGGCTGATGATGAACATGCCTATCAAACAGAATATGAACACAAAACCCATCCGGTCTAAAAACGGAATTTCAAAAACCCCATCGGCGTTTGCTTTGGAAAAGCCATAAGGCGCAAGACTGGAAAGATCAGTAAAGTTTGGAAGGAATTTTAAAAAGAAAGCTGACGCCAACCCTCCAATTGTAGCAAACAAGGCAGCATTAGAAGTGGTTTTTTTCCAGAAAAACCCTAAAATGAACATGGCAAAAATACCAGGAGAAAAGAACCCTGTATATTCCTGTATAAACTGAAAGCCCCCTTTTTTATCAATGCCAAGCAAGGGCGCAATTAATACAGCTACCAGTATGGCTACAACAATAGTTATGCGCCCAACCCATATCATTTTCTTCTCTGTTGCTTGGGGATGAAGCCGCTTTTTGTAAATATCAAGCGTAAAAATGGTGGAAATACTGTTTGCTTTTCCTGCCAGAGATGCTACCACGGCTGCAGTTAAGGCTGCAAATGAAAGCCCTTTTAAACCTGTAGGAAGAAGAGAGAGAAGGGATGGGTATGCTCTGTCTGGGTTTAAAGAACCATTTTGCATCATTTGCTGCTGAAAAACACCTTCTTTGAACAATACATAAGCTGCTATACCCGGAAGCACAACGATTAAAGGCATAAGCAATTTTAAAAAAGCTGCAAATAATAGCCCTTTTCTGGCTGTGGGCAAATCGGCGCCCAGGGCACGTTGTGTAATGTATTGATTGCAGCCCCAATAGCTCAGGTTTGAAATCCACATCCCGCCAAAAACAACTGTTAAGCCCGGCAGGTCAGCATAATAGGGGTTATCTTTTTTCAGGATCATATGGAAATGGTCGCCAGCGTTTTCGGTAAGCAATTTAAAGGCGCTTATTACACCAGTGCCATGAAAATGATCTGATACCAGGCTTAAGGCCAGATAAGAAGTTGCCAAACCTCCCAATAACAGAAAAAACACCTGGATAACATCAGTATAGCCAATCACTTTCATCCCGCCAAGCGTGATTATGATTGCAAAAAAGGCAAGCGCATACATGCATGCTGTAAGATTTAACCCCGATACGCTATTTATGGCCAAAGCTCCTAGATAAAGGATAGAAGTGAGGTTTACAATCACATATAGGAGCAACCAGAAAATAGCCATAATCATGCTAACAGTGCCATTATAGCGCTGATTGAGGAACTGTGGCATGGTATAGATTTTGTTTTTTAGATAAACCGGAATGAAAAAGACTGCTACAATTAGAAGCGATGCAGCGGCCATCCACTCATATCCGGCAATGGCAAGGCCCATGCTGAAACCTGATCCGCTGGCACCTATAAGCTGTTCTGCAGAAATATTTGAAGCAATAAGGGATGCCCCGATAGCCCACCAGGTAAGCGATCCTTCTGCTAAAAAATAATCTTTTGAATCTTCCTTTGCGGCACTCTTACGGCGATAAATCCAGATGCCATAGATAGAAACAATGAGAAAATATACCAGAAAGACGATATAATCAGGAAGCTGTAGCGATTTCATTAACAATTTTGTTTAAAAAGGTTAGGGAATAGTACAACAAACTTAAAAAAGTTTCTCATTTGCAGCATGTTCCATAACATTTGTTTTAATGCTTATTGTGATACAGATAAACCTGCTATTTTTGTTTGCTGCACAATAAGGTAGCTTTTACATAAGTCCACAATGAAATTAAGCCAGAAAGAAACTATTTTCAATAATGAGGTTGTTACCCGGTTTGAATTATTCAACAGCCTTTTTTTAACCCTTCCTTTTTATCAGGTAAAGCATACAGGCATATTGCTGCCCTTTTTTTCCTCGCATTGCGAAGAGGGAGTAAGGCTGCAACATTCTCCGGTAGATATTATTGAAAGTTTTTTTGGCCAGTACGAACAATATGTTCAGGCTGCTGACAGGTTTGACCTTTTGTTCCGGATGATACGATATATTGAAAGGCAAGTGGTGCTTTTCGATGCCATTGAAGATTCTGCTTTCAACAAAACCGGAAAAACTGAAGATAGCGGTTCATTAGAAGTATTGCTTAGGCAGGCATCTGCAAACCCTGCCCTCAAGGAAAAAATACGGGTTAAGTTGCAGGATTTTTCGCTTCGCCTGGTGCTTACAGCGCACCCAACTCAGTTTTATCCGGGCACAGTGCTATCTATTATTACAGATTTAACAGAAGCTATTAAATCTAACGATATCAATACTGTTCATGAGCTGCTCCAGCAATTAGGGAAAACCCCTTTCTTTAACAAAAGCAAGCCTACGCCCGTTGATGAAGCCGTAAGCCTTGCATGGTTTCTTGAAAATGTATTTTATCAGGTTGCTTCAACCATACAATCGCAAATAGAAAATGAATTTGATGTGCCAATTTTCGATGCCCATCAGTTAATTGAGTTAGGGTTTTGGCCAGGTGGCGATAGGGATGGCAACCCGAATGTAAATGCGGAGAGCACAAAAGCAGTTTCAGAATTACTGAGGAAAATACTGTTCAGGTGTTACTACCGCGATTTTAGAGTGCTGAGAAGGAGGATAACTTTTAGAGGTGTTGAAGAGTTTATGAATAAGCTACAGGACCTGTTTTATGAGAATAGCTTTAAAAACGTTGTTGACCCGCAAAATGAGCAGGATTCTATCATTGACAATCTACAGGAGATTAAAAAAGTCCTCTATAACGAGCATGATGGACTTTTTGTGAATATGGTTGATAACCTGATAAGTAAGGTTAGATTATTTGGATGTTATTTTGCCTCTTTAGATATCCGGCAGGATAGCCGCATTTTGCGCAAAGCACATCAATTTTATCGCTCTCAGGAAAATTCAGGCTTCCCAGAAAATTATAATGAACTGGAGGAAGAGCAAAAATTAGCCACAATTACTTTTAAGGAAGCAGATTTTGAGTGCCCTGATAGTGCTGATGATCTAACAAAAGATGCGTTTCAAACCATCCGGTTAATGAAAGGCATGCAATACTCGGGCGGAGAAAAAGCTTCCCATCGGTTTATTATAAGCAATTGCCAGCAGGCATCAGATATTTTGCAGCTTATTGGGCTGTTTTTATGGAGCGGCTGGAAGAAAGATATGCTAACTATAGATTTTGTGCCGCTTTTTGAAACAGTACAAGACCTCAAGGCAGCTGCAATAGTTATGGAAAGCCTTTATACTCATCCATTTTATAAGCAGCATATTGAGCAGCGGGGCAATAAGCAGGTTATAATGCTTGGCTTTTCTGACAGTACTAAAGATGGAGGCTATTTAATGGCAAACTGGTCTATCTATAAAGCAAAAATAGAGCTCACTGCTATCGCCAGAAAATACGGAGTAAATCTCGAATTCTTCGACGGGCGTGGCGGCCCACCAGCACGGGGAGGCGGTAAAACCCAAAAATTTTATGCCACCATGGGCAAAGAAATTGCAAATGACCATATACAGTTAACCATACAGGGGCAAACCATTAGCAGCCAATACGGATCATTTGATACAGCTTATTTTAACATTGAACAGCTTATCAATGCCGGTATTATATCTGCTATAAATCAATCTGACAAAGACACTCTAAAGGATGCCGAAAAAGCTTTGATTGATAAAATGGCGACAGATAGCTACCATTCTTTTGTTGCTTTACGCGAAGATCCATTGTTTTTGCAATATCTCGAAGAAAAAAGCCCTTTGAATTTGCTTAGCCAAATAAATATTAGCAGCAGGCCAGTAAAAAGAAATTCAGGCAGTGAATTAAAGCTTGAAGATCTTAGGGCTATAAGCTTTGTTACAGCCTGGAGCCAGCTAAAACAAAATATCCCTGGTTTTTATGGAGTGGGCACTGCCATGAAAATTGCTAAGGAAAGCGGCGTTTGGGAAGATGTTAAACGATTATATAGCAGCTCTGGCCAATTTAAAACCACTATAGACAATTGTATGATGTCTATGTCGAAATCAGATTTTAGAATAACTGCATATTTAGAAAATGATGAAAAGTTTGGCGCATTCTGGAAAAAACTCCGTGATGAATTTGACCTTACGATGGAATTGATAGTTGAACTGACAGGCAATGCCGGGCTAATGGAGCAATATCCAATAGAGAAAAAATCCATAGCCATACGCGAAAGAATTGTGCTTCCATTAGTTATAATCCAGCACTATGCTTTACAACAGATGCAAACTATGCAAGAGAACGAGGAACTTGAATCTATTTATCATAAATTGGTGATACGCACTGTTTACGGAATTGTTAATGCAGGCCGCAACCTTGCATAAAGTAGGCCCAGCCGTAATTTTTCAAAATAAAAAACCCCGCTAATGCGGGGCTTTTTGTAAAGATCAATGTGTGTATTGTAGCTTAATATACAACCTGAACATTAACAGCATTCAGGCCTTTTTTGCCTTTTTCTACTTCGTACTTTACTTTGTCGTTTTCGCGGATTCTGTCTATCAGACCGGAAGAATGAACAAAAATGTCTTCTGACGAATCAGTTGGAACGATGAATCCAAAACCTTTTGTTTCATTAAAAAATTTTACTGTGCCTTCTTGCATTGTATTAAAAATTATTGTTTAAGTGTGCAAGGTAGGAATAAAATATTAAATCATA
>JAYVNR010000117.1:0-6121 GCA_043758305.1 Pedobacter sp.
ATCACTATTTAAATAAAAATTAAGTATGAAAAGACTTTTATCTAGTTTATTCTTCTTGCTAATGGTAGCCATAAGTGCTATGGGGCAGGATAGAACTGTCACTGGAACTGTTACTGCAACTGAAGATGGCTTGCCTCTTCCGGGTGTAAGTGTTAAAGTTCCTGGAGGTACAGTTGCAACACAAACAAATGCAAATGGCCGGTTTTCATTAAGTGTGCCTGCATCTGCAAGGTCATTAGATATTTCTTATGTGGGTTATTCATCCCAAACACTTACCATTGGTGCCAATAATGTTGTAAACGCCTCTTTGGTTGTAGATACAAAGCAATTGGGCGAAGTAGTTGTAACCGGTGCCTTAGGTGTTAAACGTGCCAGCAAAGAGCTTGGATACGCTTCAACTAATATTGACAGCAAAAAAATAACAGAAACGCACCCAACAAATTTTACAAATGGCTTAACGGCTAAAGCACCTGGTCTGGTTATAAGCACTTTTGATAACGGTATCAATCCGGGGACCCGTTTCACGCTGAGAGGAAACCGCCACATCAATGGCAACAACTATGCCTTAGTATTGCTTAACGGTGTGCCAATCTCTCCTAACGATGTGAATACTATCAATCCAGAAGATATTGAATCTGTAGATATTTTAAATGGCGCAGGTGCAGCATCTTTATACGGTTCTGAGGCATCAAACGGTGCATTAAGTATTACCACTAAACGGGGTGCTTCTGGCGGAGAGCCATTGATTTCTTACTCCAATTCGTTTTTAGCAGAAACAATTTCTTATTTTCCTTCATTGCAGACCCGTTTTGGCGGATATGGTGGCGAGGGAGGTATTTACGTTGACCCTCTAACAGGATTCATCATTAAGCAAGTGCCTTATGAAAACCAATCTTACGGACCAGAATATGATGGTTCATTGCAGCAATTGGGATTGCCAACAGTTAGCGGTGCAAAACAACTCTATCCTTATAGTACACCAGGCACAGACCCAAGGCTGGCATTTTTCAATACCGGATATTCTGACCAGAATAACATATCATATGCAGCTGGCGATTCAAAAAACAGTTTTAATCTTTCAGCTAATAACCTAACTAGAACAGGTGTTGTTCCTGATGATAAATATGACCGTACAGTAGTTCGCCTTTCTGCTGGAAAAACCTATGGTATTTTTAAGGCAGATTTTACAGGAAGCTATGCCAGGCAAAAGGTTAGCACTTACGGATTTGGCTATGATGGCAACTCATCTATGCTTGCAACATTATTAAATACTCCTTCCTGGGTTCCTATTAATTCTTTTCAAGATTTGGATGCAGAATTTTCAGATCAAAACAGCTATTTTAACTCATATGGTGTAAATCCATACTGGATAGTTAAAAAATCAAGGTTCAATACACAGTCAGATGATTTTAACGGAAGCTTTTCCGGTACATTAACACCTTCTAAATGGTTTGACGCAACCTATCGTATTGCTAACAATTTCGGGGTATCACAACAACAGTATACACGTGCCCAAGTGGATTTTAGTGCATATGCGCATAGCGATCCTGATGGTACAGGCAACAGGGCACAATCAGCTTTGGGAGGAGCTGCAAATACACCAGGCAGTTTGCCAGGCCAGGTTAATAACGTTACCCAATATGGTGATGGTAGCCTTTCTACTGGTGCAGGCCCACAAGGTTATTCCCGGGTATCGCAGGATGTTTTTGTTAATTTTCATAAAACATTTTTTGACGACTTCAAAGCAAACCTATTATTAGGAAATTCTCTATGGCAACAATCATATCAGAGGATATCAAATCTTAGCAATCAGTTGCTTGTAAAAGATTTTTATAATATTGGAAGTATATTGGGTGTTCCTACAACAGCGCAATCTACTGCGAAAATACGCCAAATTGCTTTTTTTGCTGCGCTTAACTTGGGATATAAAGATTATGCTTTCTTAGAGGTTTCAGACCGGAATGACCGCGACTCAAGGCTGGCAGCTTCAAACCGTTCATTCTTTTATCCTTCAGCCAAAGCCTCATTTGTATTTACTCAGGCTATCCCGATGTTGCAAGACAATAAGATATTAAGCTATGGAAAGTTAAGGGGTTCTTATAGTAGGGTAGGCGATGTAAATGTGGCACCTTACAGTATCAATAATACCTTCAATCCCACTAATGGATTTCCTTATGGTTCAATTGGCGGTCTAAGCTTAAGTACTACACTAAACAATCCACAACTAAAACCTGAGCTTACAAAAGAAATTGAATTTGGAGCAGATTTAGGATTTTTAGATAATAGGATCAATACAAATGCAACGTATTATAAAAGCAATACTACGGATCAAACCCTTGCTATAACCACCTCTCCTTCTACAGGTTATTTGAATACATTGGTAAACGTAGGTGAAGTAGAAAATACAGGCTACGAATTTAAATTGGACATACAGGCCCTCAATAAAGCAACAAATAAAGTGGGTTTAAACTTGACAGGTAATTTTTCAATACAAAATTCGAAAGTTGTTTCTTTGGTTAGTGGCTTAAATCAAATAACCTTAGGCAGTCCTGATGCAAGAACAAGTATTGCAGCAGTTGTTGGTCAGCCATATCCTGTGTTGTTTGCAACAGATGTAAACCGTGACCCCGATGGAAAAGTAATTGTAAGTTCAACTACTGGAAACCCATCTACTAATCCTAATTTGCTTAACATGGGCCAAACAACCCCTAAGTATATTTTAGGATTATCACAAACTGTTAGCTATAAAATTTTAAGCCTATCCGCTACTAGTGAATTCCGTACAGGTAACGTTACTTATAATCAGGGTTTGCGCCAGGCAACAGCGGCAGGAGTTTCCGCTTTATCGGCTTCTTCAGGGCGTCAGCGCTTTGTTTTCCCTAATTCTGTGATTCAAACATCTCCTGGTGTATATGTTCCTAATACAAATACCACTACATCAGACGGCGATATTAGCTTCTTTGATGGTGGAGCTTTTTACAATGCAGGCAGCACCTATGTAACAAGTGCTGCATTCTGGAAACTTAGAGAAGTAAATCTTAATGTTGATTTAACTTCTTTTATTAAAAAACAAAAGTTTGTTAAACGGGCTTCATTTGCTCTTGTTGGCAGGAATTTACTGATGTACAGGCCAAAGTCTAATACCTGGATTGATCCAGAATTTGTCAGTACTTCTGGTAATGCTGTAGGTTTTAGTACTGACCAGCTTCCGCCAACACGTTTATTTGGTGCTAATTTGAATGTAACTTTTTAAAACAGCGATAATGAAAAAATATATTTCAATAATGTTTTTAATGTTTGCAATTGCTTTGAGCAGTTGTAAGAAGGATTTCCTTAGCTTGGAGACCAATCCTAATACACCTTCGGTGAGTTCACCTAACTTATTATTATCCGGAGCCCTGAAAACTTCAGCTGGAATAATTAACGGAGGGGGATATGTGATGTATGCTAACTGGGTGGGCTATCTCAGCCATAGTACCAGTTTTCAGGTCAATGTAGCCTTAGAGCAATATCAGTTCACTACCTCTACTTACGATCTTTGGACACCACTTTATCTTAATATTGCTAACTATAATGCCTTATTAAAATCAGATGCGGGACCCAATTATAATGGGATTGCTAAAATTATGATAGTTTATAATTATCAACAACTTGTAGATAATTATAATAATGTTCCTTATTCACAGGCTATTCAAGGAGCAGATATGTTAAGTCCGGCTTATGATAGCGGTTCTGCGATATATGATGATTTAATGAAACAGCTTGATGCTGCCATAGTTATTCTTCAGGCCGCTCCTGCTACGGCTGCCAACCCAGGTTCTGCTGATATTATGTATAAAGGCAAGATGATAAACTGGATAAAATTTGCTAATACGTTGAAACTTAGGCTTGCAATTCGTCAGTCAAATGTTACTGCAAAAGCTGTGGCTTTAAAATCAGCTGTAGCGGCAACATCATCCATAGGTTATCTTGACGCAACTAACCCAGCCTTAGTTAATCCAGGTTATGCAAATGTTGATGCCAGTGGAGGCCAGCAAAGCCCATTAGTGCTTAACTATGGTGTTACTGCTGCAGGCGCTTCACAAGCTAATAACTCTCAGTATCAGGCAAATGCCTATGCTACAAATTTTTATTCCAAAAATAATGATCCCCGGTTACTTACTGTTTACAAACCTAGTATTACCGTAGGAGTAACGAAGGCAGCTTCAGTGAAAAATGGCACGGTTGATACTCTGGCTGGTGTACCGGGTGTGGGTATTGTTGGCACACCTTTTGGAGGAAGCACACCTCCAAATGGTATAGTCCCTCCAAAAACCGCAGAAGCGGACCGTTCTAACTTAGCCGTAAGCAAATTTGGTGTAGGCGTGTTAAAGGGTGCAACAATGAATGCAACAATAATGTCGGCAGCAGAAGCTTTATTTTTACAAGCAGAAGGTGTAGCATCTGGTTTAATTTCCGGAAATGCAAAAACACTTTACGATGCCGGGATCGCGGCATCGTTTGCAGATGATTTAGTACCAAATGCCGCCGCCGCCGCCGCAACATATTCAGCTCAAACCGCTATTGCTTATCCGGTTGGCGCAAGTTTAGAAGTACAAAAGAAAGCTATAATAACACAAAAATGGGCTGCCTTAAATCCTTACGGTGCTTTTGAAGCATTTAACGAATTGCGCAGGACTGGTTATCCGGATAACATACCTCTTTCCATTTACCCGGGAGCTAATGCTCCTAACCAAGTAACACGTATTTTCTATCCATTTGTAGAATATCAAACAAATTCGGATAATGTTGCTGCACAAGGCACTATTGATAAATTTACGTCTAAGATATTCTGGGCTAAATAAATATTAAATTTAAAATAAGATGAAAACAAAATATATAAAAGGGATTACAGGATTATGCCTTACAGCATTGATGTTCTTCAGTGCATGTTTAAAGGATGATAAATTCTTATTTGACCCTACTGCCGTTCAGGCTACAATTGCCGAAATGCCCCTCAGCGGGCTGGCTAATTTTAGCAAAGATGCTATAACGGCCCCGGGGCCATTAGATACAGTATTATTTGTTGTTAATATTGCATCTGTAGACATTCCAACTACAGCTACTTCGGTAACTGTTGCAGTGGATAATTCACTTATTGCACCTTATAATGCAGCCAATACCTCCATTGTTTATCTTCCTATGCCTACTGCGGCATATAAACTTCCTGTAGCGACCGCTACTATCCCTGCAGGTTCACGTCAGGTAATACTAAAGGTTATTGTAGATAAATCTAAATTGGATCCGGCATCCAGCTATATGCTCCCGGTTGCACTTAAAGATGCATCAGGAATACCCATAAGCGCTAATTTTGGTGTGCATTATTACCATGTTATCGGTAATGATTTCGCTGGAGTTTATAAATGGGATTTCACCAGGGTACCGGCTGCTGGCAATTTTGTTGGACGCACTGTAACTTTATTCCCAGTAAGCCCTACCCAGTTTGAAGTAGTCGGGGGTTATTTTACAGGAGATGTTAAATATGAAGTAACATTTACTAAAAATTCTGATGGTACGTATTCAAATTTTCAGGTTAGTATCAATAAAGCTGATGAAGCCAACACGCTGAACCTAAATGGGATTACTGTAACTTCTCAACCTGTTATTATTTTCCCGGGTTATACTTCTACAACAAAGTATACCTATGCTCAAGCTGTTAATGGATTGTTTACCTTTCAGTACTCAGTATTAGGAGGTTCTGGAGCTAGGGTAAATACAGATAAATATTATAAGTAAATTTTAAAGTTTTTATTATTAAAAGCTGCTCTCGTTTCAGAGCAGCTTTTTTTTTAACAAAAAATCCAATTTATTTGAAAATAATTGAGTTTATTGAAGTTTTTTTACAATATTTACATTTTATATGATTCTATAATACAATATTTTCAAGTTTATTTGAATATTTTCAATTTTTTGAAGTTTTCAACCTATAAAAAATAATATCTAATCTATATCTGCATTTTATTAACCCAAATCTTTATTTTTTTAATTAACGTATGAGAAAAAAAGTACTTAGCACCATGTTATTATTGTGGCTTGCGCTCTCGCAAGTATTTGCACAAGACCGTACCGTGACCGGTACCGT
>JAYVNR010000118.1:0-6118 GCA_043758305.1 Pedobacter sp.
GGCCTTAGCACCTATTTTGCAGTTAGCCGGTACTTGCGTTTAAAAATTCACGACCTTTACAGATAATGGCACAAAAAAAAACCACCCAGGCAACAGAAACCAAACAGGTACAGTTAGTTTTTAACAAATACAACTATCGGTTAACCATTATCAGCATTGCTATAGTTATTTTAGGCTTTATATTGATGATGGGCACAACAGAAATATATGATTTCAGAAAAACTGTTTTAGCGCCAATAGTTGTACTCGCGGGATTCGCCCTTGGCTTCTATGCCATTCTTAAAAAACCTGATCAAACCAAAATTTAATGAACATTTTCCAGGCCATAATTTTGGCGATAGTTGAGGGGATAACAGAATTTCTGCCTGTATCTTCTACCGGGCATATGATTATTGCTTCCTCTCTAATGGGCATACAATCAAATGAATTTGTTAAATTATATACTGTGGCAATACAGTTAGGGGCTATCCTGTCTGTAATAGTGCTTTATTTTAAACGCTTTTTTCAAACTTTCGATTTTTACTTCAAGCTCTTCATCGCTTTCATCCCGGCAGTTATATTGGGTTTATTGTTCAGTAAAAAAATCGATGCGCTGTTAGAGAGCCCAATGGGTGTAGCAATTGCCCTTTTAATTGGCGGCATATTCCTTTTATTTGTAGATAACTGGTTTAAAAACCCTGTATCCGATAGTACAGACGATATCACCTACCTTCAGGCTTTAAAAATAGGCTTGTTCCAGTGCCTTTCCATGATACCCGGCACCTCGCGTTCAGCGGCTACAATTGTTGGCGGCATGTCGCAAAAACTATCCCGTAAGGCTGCAGCCGAATTTTCTTTTTTCCTTGCAGTGCCCACAATATTTGGTGCTACGGCAAAAAAACTGTACGATTTTTATAAAGATGGCTATGCCATTACCGGCGAAGAAATAAAGCTTTTGGCAATAGGCAATGTGGTAGCATTTATAGTAGCTATGCTTGCCATACGCTCGTTTATAGGCTTTTTGCAAAAACGAGGGTTTGTACTATTTGGCTGGTACAGAATTATAATAGGAGCAATTATTATGCTGTTTTTGCTTACAGGGCATAATTTACAGGTGATATAGGTTTCAGCGTCCAATATTTAATTCCAGATCTGCGCATTGGAAATTCAGCCCCCTAATTTTAAGAAATTCAATTTTGCCGAGGGCGAGCTATTGTTAATAAATAAACCCTATGGCTGGACCAGTTTTGATGTTGTAGGAAAAATCCGCAATTCGTTCAAGCCTCTGAAACTGAAAGTTGGCCATGCAGGCACGCTTGATCCCTTGGCCACCGGCCTGCTTATTCTTTGCACTGGGAAAATGACCAAGAAAATTGACGAATTCCAGGCTCAGGAGAAAGAATATACCGGTACTATGATCATGGGCGCTAGTACGCCATCCTACGATATGGAAACTATCGTAGATCAAGAATTTGGGCTCGAAAACCTTACGGAAACGGCTATTTTAACCGCATGCAGTCAGTTTATTGGCGAACTTGATCAGTATCCACCCCCCCATTCTGCAGTGAAAGTTGGGGGAGAAAGATTATATGAAAAAGCACGTCGTGGCGAAATTATTGAACTAAAAACACGGAAGGTTTCCATCAGCACATTTGAAATTTCAAGGATTCAACTGCCCGAAATAGATTTCAGGGTAGTTTGCGGCAAAGGCACATATATACGTTCGCTTGTTCACGATTTTGGAAAAGCGCTGCAAAATGGAGCACATCTTTCTGCATTGAGGCGTACCCGGAGCGGGGACTTTACCGTTGACAATGCATTTGAAGTGACAGAATTGGTTAGCCACATTCGCAATTTAAAAGATAAAGGCGAATTAGCGTAGTTTTGTTCCGCCTATGAAAGTTTACCGCCACATCAACGATTTTGTTAAGCTTAATAATGCTGTGGTAACCATCGGAACATTTGATGGAGTGCACATCGGGCATCAAAAAATAATTTCCCGCTTAAAGGAGCTTGCTGAAAACTCAAATGGAGAAACAGTTATACTTACTTTTTTTCCGCATCCAAGAATGATCTTACACCCCGAGGATGGAAAGATCAAGATGCTTACCACGATACAGGAAAAAATTGAACTTTTAGAGCAAGCGGGCATAAATCACCTGATTATAACCCCTTTTACACGAGATTTTTCGAATCTTTCGCCCCAGCAGTACATCCAGCAGATATTAGTTGAGAAAATTGGCACCAGGCAAATTGTAGTTGGATATGACCACAGATTCGGCAAAGACCGGGCAGGCGGACTGGCAGACTTGCAAAATTTTGCGCAACAATACAGTTTTGAAGTAGAGGAAATACCAGAACAGGATATACATGATGTAGCAGTTAGTTCTACTCAGGTGCGGAATGCCATAGCAAACGGAGTTATTGATATTGCCAACGAGTTTTTAGGCTATTCCTTCCACTTAACCGGAAAAGTTATAAAAGGCGACCAGATTGGGCGCACGCTTGGTTATCCCACAGCTAATTTGTTTATTGAAGAAAGCTATAAACTGATCCCTGCCGATGGTATTTATGCTGTAACTATTTCATTTACGAGTTTAAAGCCAGGTGTCGAGAGCCCGGAAACCCAGAAATCAGAAATCAGAAATCAGAACACGTACGCCGGCATGGGCTATATCGGCCACCGCCCCACCATAAACGGAATGATGCGCAATATAGAAGTAAATATTTTTGATTTTGATCAGGATATTTACGGTCAATTTATCCGTGTTTATTTTCATCATTTTATCCGTGAAGATATCAAGTTTGAGTCGCTCGATGCATTAAAAAACCAGCTTGCTGCTGATAAAAAAACCGCATTGCAGTTGCTCGCCTAATGGTATTCGGGCAGCTTTATTTAAAATAGCACAGTGCCAAAATTAAACCTCGAAAAAAACGAATCTGAGTTTCTGGCTCAAACAATAAGCCATTGGGAAGAAACCGGGCTTTTAGATGCTGATAAAGCTGAGGTTCTGCGCAAATCATATCAGGTAAAGGGTTTTGACTGGCGCAGGCTTGCACAATATTCATTTTATGTAGCCCTTGCCTGCGGCATTGTTGCCATAGCATCGCTAATTATTGACGACACTATTCTAAACTGGCTAAAAAGCCTTTACGATACTCCCGATATCATCATAAGCATACTTTCAGGTATTCTGGCGGCTGTATTCTTTTATTATGGAAAACGGGCAGGGCAAAAAAATCCGCAAAGGGTGTTCAGTAATGAAGCTATTATCTTTCTCGGTGTTTTGTTCACTGCAAGCTGCATTGCATATTTAGGCAAAGCATTTGATAATGGGTATGGGCATTTCTCAATTCTATTCCTTATTTCTGTACTGGTATATGGCATACTTGCGCAAAAGCTGCATTCACGTATTATCTGGGCGTTTGCACTTATATCTTTAGGCAGCTGGTTTGGAACAGAAACTGGCTATCAAACCAATTGGAGCTATTATTTTCTGGGGATGAACTATCCACTTCGATTTGTATTTTTTGGGGGGATGCTGGTTTCCTTTAGTTTTTTGATGCGAAAATTGCACAAATTAGAATATTTCAGAGCGCCCACCTATTTCATAGGGATGCTTTACCTGTTCATTTCCCTTTGGCTTCTATCAATATTTGGGAATTTTGGAACTATAGAAGACTGGCTTAAAATCAAACAAATTCAGCTAATATTCTGGGGGATAATTTCTGCCCTGGCTTCTCTGGCATTTGCTGTGTATGGATTGAAGCATAAAGATGAGATAGCCCGGGAGTTCGGGATAACTTTTCTACTGATAAATATTTATTCCCGCTATTTTGAATACCTCTGGGGCATAGACAAAACTATATTTTTTGGCGTGCTGGCTGTTTCATTCTGGTTGATAGGGCGGAAAGCAGAGAAGATCTGGAATGTAGATTTTTTCAAAAAATAGTTGGCTTAGATCCCTGAGTGGCACTAATGCTTCATCATGGGCAGCACCATTTTCCCCAACAGGAATATGGCCATTAAAAAAAGCACTATTGCAATAGAATGATTGAGGATTTTGCTGCTAAACGTATATTTTTCATGTAGAAACTTGCTGAACCTGGCAAAACAAAACAAACATATAAAGGCACCAAAAGCCGAACCTAAGCTAAATATAGCTAACGAGCCATTTCCACTGCTTATCCATTCGTGCGAAATTAAATATGTGCCCCAAATCATCCAAAAAGGAATCTGTACAGGATTTATCAAGCCCAATATAACGCCATATTTAATGCTATCTGTTTTAGAATAATCTGCTTCTTTTTCTTTGCTGTTGTTGCGCCAAGTAATCACAGACATTGCCAAAAGGATTATAATGATTAGCCAATCAAGCCAAAATAATAAGCTCTTATGCCCTGCAAACCAGTCGGCAAAATACATGATGGCGTAGGTGAAAAAAAACTCGATCACAGAAAACGCAACTACAAAATACATGGCATGTTTTAAGCCACGGTTTATGGTCAATTGCACTACTGTTAAGTTTATATTCCCGAAAGGTACATAGCCCGTAAAATTGACGATGAACCCTACCAGGAAGTTGAGAAAAAACATCTGCAAAAATAGGACTTAATTCAATGTGCCAACAGCAAAAAACATCTGTATTAAATAATCTTTAAAAGAAAAGTTATGATGCTTTTAAGGCTTACCAGGATCACAATTATCCCCACAGCTATCATAATGCCTTTTACAGATATCCTGTTAGAAACTTTAGCAGCAATAGGCGAAGCAACGGCACTGCCTATAACAAGCCCGGCAACCGCATCCCAGTGAATAGTGTTCAGCATAGTAACAAATGTCAGCGAACTTAACATCGCAACAAAAAAACGGGTTGCCTTTACAGTGCCTAAAGAAGTGCGTGGGTTTCTGGCTCCGGCTATTAAAGATGATAAAACAATAGAGCCCCAGCCTCCACCTCCAACTGCGTCAATAAACCCCCCTCCGAAGCCAAGCAAACGAATATTTTTTATCTTTTTATCTCCACGTGATTTAGCTTTGAGGTTAAATGCCTTGGATAATATCACTCCTCCCAAAATAAGCGTATATAATGATACCACAGGCTTTGTATAGTTGCTATAGTGCTCTAATGAGGATAGAATGAATGCGCCCAATACGGCACCGATAATGCCCGGCAAAATAAGCAGCCAGAAAAGCTTTTTATTTATATTGCCCATGCGCTTGTGCATATAGCCTGCAATCCCACAGCTTAAAATTTCTGATAAATGCACAGCCGTGCTTGCAGACGCGGGAGGAATGCCCATAGACAGGGAAAACGATGTTGACGTTACTCCGTAAGACATGCCTATGGCTCCATCTATCATTGCAAATACAAACCCAGCTAACAAAAAATAATAAAACATGGGCGGCAATCCGCTTATAAAACCTTTAAAACCGGGGTAATAAAACCAAAAGATTAATAAGGCCACACCTGATAATACGAAAACTAAAGACCAGATTATGATCTTGAGCCTCTTGTAATCTTTTTTCTCTTCTGCAAGGAATGCAGCAGTATCTGAAGTCTCTAAAGATTTGCCTAATGCCTGGTTGGTAAATTCTAAATTGCTCATATCGCAGGAAAATTATGCAAATATATACAATCTATATACTTAGTAGAGTATCTAGGAAAAGAAATTTGGATGGATACATTTATGCATTCGCCGTAGATTTTAGTCAGAGATTACGTTTTGTATAGAAATTTATACAAGCCTGTACTGCTTTAAAACCATAAAAAGCGAACAGAAGGCAAAATTTACATGGATAGACGTACTAAAATGCGGTTTGGCATATAATTAGCAAGAGGCTATTTATAACAATCAAACTAAATCGCTATGAAATCAACTTACTCAAACACAGAAAAATTAATCAATCGCTACGACAATCAATTGAAAGCAATTTTGCTGAATGATTTAGAAGTGTTTAAAGGCTCACGTGGCCAATTTTTAAGCAACTCATCAAGCAATGAGCAAAGGCCTGAACAGGTCCGCTTAGTTGCCTGATCCATCATATATCATATTACTACCTTTGAAAAACAGAAAACGCTCCAGCAATGGAGCGTTTTTTTTCGTTCTAGCAGACCAATGTTCAGAGCACTTTTAT